>RFJM01000277.1 GCA_003694905.1 Caldilineae bacterium | reverse complement strand
GTCTCGCGACACGCCGGCCGCAGTTCGGGAACGGCGGCCGGCGTGTCGCGAGACCCCCGCCGACCGCGATTAGCCGCCGCCCGTTTCCCCGGATAGCCATTTCATCAGGTTCTGCCTTATGCGATGGAGACGCTCAGGCGAAATCGTTCCAATTGCACCAACAAGAATGTCACCCGACACCACCGCTAACCGCCCAACCCGAATGACACTGGCTACCTTCAGTCCACTCTCTCCAAAATCTTGATCGCTCTCTTTGACTATCTCATCAAACCCCTCGATGTATTGACGTGTCTGGGATGAGATCATGCAGATCAACCAATCATCATACTCCCCAGGCAATTTTCCTAACAACAGCGCAGGGCGCAGTTTTGCTGCCGACAAGTCGGTGTGCGGAAAACGAAAGACAACTACTTGCCCCGCTTTTTTCATGCAAACCTGACCTTGATGTCGGCCAGAGTGTACAAGACTGGTTCAGTTTCCATCCCCCGCATGGCCGAGGCCAATGACAACCGAGCCCACTCGTCTTTTTCTTGTTGCTCTGCCTTCGCGAGCAAGTACTGGACAAAGTCGAGCACTTCCTGTTGGAGCGCGTAGGGGAGCTTTCGCGCTTGCTGATAAATCATCTCGTCAAGTGACATAACCTATTCTCCGTACGAGGGTCAAGACTCACACATCCATTTTACCCCAGGAACGGCATGTTGATAAAGTCCTGTAGGAAAGAGGCGGGCGGCTAACGTAAGCGTCAGCCGCCGCGCGGCGCGTTCCTGACCCGGCGCGGAGGCCGGCACGGCCTGCAGGCCGACGCGGTTCCCCCCGCGCGACAACGCGGTCGACTGTACGCGTGGTGTGCGACCTGTTCGCCCGAAACCGTCGCCTCGGCGGCTGGGGCCGGGCGGCAAATATCGCCTGAGCTGAGCAACCGGTTGGTTATGTGAGTGAGATGTTACCAACACTGCTTCGTTCCGTTAACCCTCGCTCCCCAGCTGGGGTGTGTTCCAAGTTGGGGGCAGTTCGCGGGCAGCGCCCCCCGGAAAAACCGCGGCCACACCCAACCGGACACCCCCCACCGCTTCGGCTTGCCGTGTCGTGCCGCGCGGTCGGGTATGCGGACGGGCTCGAAAGCGTGGCCTACATGCAGCCCTGCCCGAAAAGCTGAAACCCCGGCCTCCTGTCTCGTTGACCGGCGCCGCAGATGCAGGGGCGCTCCCCCGCACCCCCCTGCAGGGGGGACCCTTACCAACCCGGCGCACCGGCTGCCCTATTCTTAAACACCCCCCGTTCTTTCCCGACTAGACACGGAGGGCCTCCTGGCGTATAATGACCTCGATTCTTCGGGCACAGAAGCCCGACCGGCTACGAAGCCCCTGTTGACCACGGTTCACTCAATGCGGTCCGGGGGCTTTTTGCATCCCCAGCGCGAGGTAGACACACCATGCCCAGCTACATCCCCTCACCTTCCGCCCTCAGCGGTACCCTCTACGATCCCCGTTTCGAGCACGAGTCCTGCGGCATCGGGCTCATCTGCGACATCCCCGGCCGGCGCAGCCACGAGATCGTGAGCCGCGCGGTGGAGGCTCTGGCCTCTCTGGAACACCGGGGGGGTGTCGCGGCCGACGCGGGGACGGGTGACGGTGCCGGCATCCTTACCCAGATCCCCATTGCCTTTTTCGGTGACTTGCTCGAGCTCGAGCAGCTCAAGTACGGTGATCTGGCCGTGGGAATGTTCTTTGCCTCCAGGCAAGAAGAACGGGAGCAGTGGCAGGACATGGTGGCGCGGGAACTGAAGGTGACGGGGCTGGAGATCCTGGCCTGGCGTCAGGTCCCCACCAACGTTGGGGTACTCGGCCGGGTGGCCGCCCAAACCATGCCCGACATCTGGCAGGTCTTCGTCCAGCGCCCGGAGTTCCTGGATCGCGGTGACGCTTTCGAGAAGGTTCTCTATCTGGCCCGTCGGGCAATCGAGGCCGAGGTGCGCGCACAGGGTCTGGGGCTCTACATCCCTTCCTTTTCCAGCCGTACCATCGTCTACAAGGGCTTAATGCTGGGATCGCAACTGAGCAATTTCTATCCCGATCTGGCGGATCCCCGCTATCGCAGCGCCATGGCCGTTTTCCATCAGCGCTATGCTACCAACACTTTCCCGACCTGGGAACGGGCCCAGCCCTTCCGCATTCTGGCCCATAACGGCGAGATCAACACCCTGCAGGGCAACGTCAACTGGATGGCTGCACGGGAGCATACTCTGGCACAATCGGCCTGGGGGCAGGCGATTGCGCCCATCATCGACACCTCGGGCTCCGACAGCGCCATGTTGGACAACGCCGTCGAAGCCCTGGTGCGCAGCGGCCGCGAGCTGCGACACGTCCTGATGATGCTGACGCCGGAGGCCTGGGAGGGTATCCACGATCTACCGGAAGAGCGGCGCGATTTCTATCGCTACCATGCCTGTTTGAGCGAGCCCTGGGATGGCCCGGCCGCGCTGGTCTTCAGCGATGGACGGGTGGCAGGTGCCAGTCTGGATCGCAACGGCCTGCGTCCGGCCCGCTATCTGCGCACCCGTGACGGGCTGATCATCTGTGCTTCCGAGACCGGCGTGCTGGATGTACCGCCGGCCGAGGTCGTCTGGCGAGGCAAGTTAGGGCCGGGGCAGATGTTCATCGTCGATACGCATCGGGGCCGGCTGCTGAAAAATGACGAGACCAAGGCCGAGGTCTGCGCGTTTCAAGACTACGGCCGCTGGGTGCGCAGCAATCTCTACCATATCAACCAGATCGACCAGGTCATATCACGACGCAACGGCAACGGCCACGCGCTGAGCGACGTGCCCGAACCGGTTTACGAAGAAGGCTTTCTTTCCGAGCCGCCGGGGGAAGAGGACGAAACCCTGGATCTGTTACCGATGCAGCAGCTCTTCGGGTTCACGACCGAAGCGCTGGCCGTGGTGCTCAAACCCATGGCCATCTCCGGCAAGGAGCCCATCGGCGCCATGGGGGATGACACACCGCCCGCGGTGCTATCCCGTTTGCCACGCCCTCTCACACATTACTTCAAGCAGCGCTTTGCGGAAGTCACCAACCCGCCCATCGACCCCCTGCGCGAGCAGATGGTGATGTCGCTCACCGTGTTGTTGGGACGGCGGCGCAACATCCTGGAAGAAACCCCCGAGCATGCCAGGCTTTTGCGGCTGGATAGCCCCGTGCTGGACCGTGCGACCCTGGCGTCCCTGCGGCGTTTGCGCCGCCCCCTCCAGGTACCTTTCGACGAATACCACGACGGGCTGCCCTTCTCGCTGGTCGAGCTGGACATGACCTTCCCCGTGGAAGAAGGGGTGGCCGGTTTGGAGCCGGCCCTGGACCGCCTCTGCCAGGAGGCGGCAACGGCCATCCACAACGGCCACAGTTTGTTGTTGCTCAGTGACCGGGCAGCGGGACCGGAACGGGTGCCCATCCCCCAGCCTGTTGGCGGTGGGCGCGGTCCATCACTACCTCATCCGGCGGGGGCTGCGCATGGAGGCCAGCCTGATCGTCGATGCCGGCGATGTCACGGGTGTGCATCGCCTGGCCTGTCTGGTGGGATATGGCGCCAACGCGGTCCACCCTCGCCTGGCCTTGGACAGCCTGCGCGACATGGCCAGAGAAGGTCGGCTCAAAGGCATAGACGAGCCGGAAACGGCCGAGAAAAACTACCTCAAGGCTCTGGAGGGCGGCCTGCTCAAGATCATGTCCAAGATGGGCATCAGCACCGTTGACAGCTATTGCGGTGCGCAGATCTTCGAGATCCTGGGACTGAGCAATGAGGTGGTAGATCGCTGCTTCACCGGCACGCCCAACCGGCTGGGCGGCATCGGCTTCGCCAAGATCGCGGCCGACATCTTCTATCATTATCAGCAGGCTTACGATCCTTCCAAGGGCAGCCTGGAACATTGGGGCTTCTTCAAGTATCGCAAGACGGGCGAAAGCCACGCCCTCAACCCCGAGGTCATCAAGCTCCTGCACAAGGCCGTGCGCACGCCCGGCGTGCTGAACGGTCACTTTGCCGACGGCTACGCCATCTACAAGGAGTACAGCGAGCATCTGCGCCGGCAATCGCCTACATCTATCCGCGATCTGCTGGATTTCAGCCCCGGCCGTTCTCCCATCCCGCTGGAAGAGGTGGAGCCCATTGAAGCCATTATGCGGCGTTTCAGTACCGCGGCCATGTCTATGGGGGCGCTGAGCGAGGAGGCCCACACCGATCTCGCCATTGCCATGAACCGCATCGGGGGCCGCTCGAACAGCGGCGAAGGTGGCGAAGACCCGGCCCGGCTCAACACCGAGCGCAACAGCGCCACCAAGCAGGTGGCCTCCGGCCGCTTCGGGGTGACACCGGCCTATCTTGTCTCCGCCCAGGAACTTCAGATCAAGATGGCCCAGGGCTCCAAGCCGGGCGAAGGCGGACACCTGCCCGGCCACAAGGTGAGTGAGAAGATCGCGTCCATCCGCCTGACCACACCGGGCGTGGCCCTCATTTCGCCGCCGCCCCATCACGATATCTACTCTATCGAGGACCTGGCCCAGCTCATCTACGACCTGCGCCAGGTCAATCCGGAAGCTCAGATCAGCGTGAAGCTGGTCTCGGAAGCCGGGGTAGGCACGGTGGCAGCGGGTGTGGCCAAGGGCCGGGCCGATGCCGTTCTGATTTCGGGCGATAGCGGCGGCACCGGCGCCTCCCCCCTTTCGTCCATCAAGCATGCCGGCATGCCCTGGGAGATAGGGCTGGCCGAAACACAACAGGTACTGCGGGCCAACGGCCTGCGCGACCGCATCGTGGTGCGCACCGACGGCGGGCTGCGCAGCGGCCGCGACGTGGTCATCGCGGCCATTCTGGGCGCCGACGAGTTTTCCTTCGGCACCCTGGCCATGATCGCCGAAGGCTGCATCATGGCGCGGGTCTGCCACCGCAATACCTGCCCGGTAGGCGTGGCCACCCAGGATCCCAAACTGCGGGCCAAGTACGAAGGCAAACCCGAACATGTCATCGCGCTGTTCGCCTTCATCGCGCAAGAAGTGCGGGAATTGCTGGCCCGGCTGGGCTACCGGCATCTCGATGACATCATCGGCCGCACGGAATTGCTCGAACAAATCCAGACCGACGATCCTATTTTGGATGCGATAGATCTGACCCCACTGCTGGCCCAGCCCGACACCCCTTCGCCCCGGCATTTCATGGCCAACCCCAACTATGACGATCCCAATGACCTGGGCAACCGCCTGGCCGAAGCGGTGGTCGCGGCCATCGCCCTCAATCAGCTTCCCTTCTATCGGGAAGTGCGTATTGCCAATACGGATCGTTCGGTGGGGGCGCGGCTCAGCGGTCGGCTCATGCAGATGGGAAAGACCGATCTGCCGCCCGACAGCGTGCACGTTCTCTTCCGCGGCAGCGCGGGCCAGTCTTTCGGCGCCTTCATCCCCCAGGGCGTGCGCTTCACCCTCATCGGCGAGGCCAACGATTATGTGGGCAAGGGCCTGGCGGGCGGGACCATCGTGGTACGGCCGCCCGACGAGGCCACCTATGACTGGTCGGGCAACTACATCGTCGGTAACACGGTTCTATACGGCGCCACGGGGGGTACGCTCTACGTGGCGGGCCGCGCGGGTGAACGCTTCGCGGTCCGCAACAGCCAGGGTTGCGCGGTCATCGAAGGTGTGGGCGATCACGGCTGCGAGTATATGAC
>RFJM01000276.1 GCA_003694905.1 Caldilineae bacterium | reverse complement strand
CGCATGGCTGCCAGCTCCTGGCGCTCAGTGTAGTTCTTGACCAGCGTCAGCACCAGCACGCCGACTAGACTCGCGGTCAGCAGCGTCAGCAAGAGATAGCTGATTACCAGTCGCAGGCGAATGGAACGGAACATGGTCTGAAACGGGGACAGGCGAGCGTCCCAGTGATAGGACGCTCGCCGCGAGATGGGATGGAGGAGAAGGAAGGGAGGATGTCCGTTCGTGCTAGAAGGTGGGAGGATTCAGGAAGTCGAAGAAGTGCTTGAATTTGTCGAGGGGCAGTTGGAAGGGGAGGCCCTTGCCTTCCTTGTCGAGGGGCAGCTTGAATCGATACCACCCTTTCTGCCCCCGTTGTCCATCGAAGTCAAGGGGGAAGGCCATGCCGAGTTGCACGCCCAGATAGGCGACGCCGGGCCGGTCGGGATGCTCGGCCAGCCGTACTTCTACCTCGCGCGGCTCCTTGTCGTCCGCGCCCTGGAGCTTTAGCCGTATCACATCACCCGGTTCGTGGCTCTGGACAATGCGCACCACGTCATCAGGGGACGCTACCGGCTCGTCGTCCACGGCCAGGATCCTGTCGCCGGGCTGCATGCCGGCCTCTGCCGCCGGGCTGTCCGCCACCACGCCTTTGACGACGGTCTCTACATGGAAGCGCCGTAGCAATTCGTCGAGCTTGGGGTTAGCCCGCGGATGTACGGGAAGTTCGAAGGGGAGTTCCTCGGGAGCGAAGGGGAAGGCAAAGGGACCGAAAAAGGGTTGCGCGCCTTCGGGCTGCTCCGGCGTCTTGGGGTGAGAAGTCGTGAGGCCGGGTACATAGCGGATACCGAGATATGTCACGCCCATTCTCTCGGGATGCTCGCCCAGGCGCACATCTATCTTCTCACGACCGCCGGCGATGCGTTCCACCGTCAGTGTGACGGTGTCGCCGGGGCGATACCGGCCGATCAATTCGGGCAGCGGATGTTCGGCATCCACCGGCACATCATCTACCGCCACGATGCGGTCGCCCGCTTCCAGACCGGCGCGCGCGGCCGGGCTGCCCTCGGCCACTTCAATAATGGTGACGCCGGGCTCGCCGGGAGCGGTCTGAACGGGGGGCTTGCGCACGTATCGGGAACGGGGTGCAGGGTAGGGGGCGATGCCCAGGTAGGGATACCCCTTGCGGTCGCCCAGCACCACCGTCAGTTGCTTCAATTCATCACCGTGCAATACCGTGACCGTGATCTCGTCACCGGGATGCAGGTCGCTCAGCACCTGCTTCAAGTCCGCCAGGGTGTCCACGGGCGTGTCATTGACAACCTGCAGGATGTCTCCGCGCACCATGCCTGCGGCCGCGGCCGGACCGGATTTGTCGATATCGACGATGACCAATCCCCGGTCGGGGTCGGGTTGTAAGCGGGGCACGCCAAGGCGAGATGCCTGGGCCAGGACATCTTGTAGAACCGGTCGGGCCAGAGCATAGGCACGGTCCGCAGTGGCCGCGGTGAGGACACCCAACACCAAAGCAACCACCGTAATCGCTGCAAATGCTTTCAAAACGCGTTTGCCGCTCATGGCATGCGTCCTCCTGTCGGGCAGGCTGGAGTCAGGGACGGTATCCGGGGATCAGGTGAATATTCGGGGAAAACAGGACGGCTGCCGGGGAGCGCGGAGTGGAACAAGCCTACCTCGGCTGTCAGCAATCCGAACGCGATCGATACGCATGATGAGGATACCGCACTTTCCAGTTTAGCGTGTTCATGTGACAGCGGGATTGTGGCATGGTTACAAAGATGTAACAATCACACGGGCCGCGGTTCAGGGCTCGGGCTGGAACTTGTAGCCAAGTCCCCGCACCGTGACCAGCCAGCGCGGGTGCGCGGGATCCGGCTCCAGCTTCTGGCGCAGTCGCCGCATGTGTACATCCACCGTGCGTTCGTAGCCCAGGTCGCTATCATATCCCCACACGGCTTCGATGAGACGGTCGCGACTGATGGGCTGATCGGGGTGGGCCAGAAGGTAGCGCAGGAGCCGGAACTCGGTCGGAGTCAGCTCCAGCACTTTGCCATCGCGCATGACCATAAAGCGTTCGAGATCGACGACGACGTTGCCGAAGCGTATCTGCCGCTCTCCCGCCGGCGCGGCCAGCTCACCATAGGCCCGACGCAGTTGGGCGCGAATGCGTGAGATCACTTCGCGGAGGCTATAGGGCTTCACGATGTAGTCGTCGGCCCCCAGTTCCAACCCCAGGACCTTGTCCACCTCCTCGTCGCGAGCGGTGAGCATGAGGATGGGCTGACGGCAACCCCGCGCCCGCAATTGCCGGCACACGTCGAAACCGTTGATGTCCGGCAGCCGAATATCCAGCAGGATCAGATCGGGGTTGTGCGAGTCGGTCATCTCCAGAGCCTGCCGCCCATTTTGGGCCCAAAGCACCTCGAAGCCCTCACTCTTCAGGCCGTATTCAAGCCCGCGCGCGACCGCTCGTTCGTCCTCGACGATGAGGATGCGGGCATGCTGGGGAGCGGAGGGCAAAGTCATGGCCAGCACTACTCGGCGGAGATGAGGTAATGGTAGTGGGGTTGGCCTCCGTAGATCAACTCGATTTCGTGGTCGGGGAAGAGCTCTTCCAATTCGCGGGCCAGGGCTTCGGCTTCTTCCTGTTGCACGGGCTCGCCCCAGTATAGGGTGAAGATCTCTGTCTCTCCATCGGGATCGATCTGCTGCAAGACGTCCCTGACGACCTGCTCGGGCGAGGAGCCGACACAGCGCAACACGCCGTCGATAATGCCGATGATGTCCCCCGCGCGCACGGTGATGTGGTCGAAGTGAGCATCGCGTACTGCCGTGGTGATCTCGGCGGTGTGTACGGCAGCGGCAGAAGCCGTCATGTTGGCGACGTTCTCCTCCACGGAGGCGGTGGGGTTGTAGCCGAGTAGGGCAGCAATGCCCTCGGGCACCGAGCGCGTCTCGATAACATGCAGGCGCTTGTGAGAGAGTTGGGCAGCCTGCCGGGCCGCCAGGATGATGTTCTTGTTGTTGGGGAGAATGATGACATCTTCATGCGGGAGCTGCTCGGCCGCGGCCAGAAGCTCTTCGGTGGAAGGGTTCATGGTCTGTCCACCGGTAACGATGCTGCAGACACCAAAGCTTCGAAATACCGCGTCCAGACCCCGGCCCGAGACCACGGCGACGATGCCGGGGCATTCGTCGGGCTCAGGCTGGGGCTGCTGAGGTCGGGGTAGGGGCGGCGGAGCCTGGTCCTGCCACTCGCCCTTGCGGCGCAGGGTCTGCAACGTCATGTTTTCCAGCACGATGTCATCCAGATGACCGAGGGAGGCCCCGTAGCTGAGGAAGGGACCGGGATCATCGGAATGGACGTGGACCTTTACCACCGACCCGGCGCGGCCCACGACTACGCTCTCGCCCCCCAGCTCCAACAGGCGCCTGCGGATCTGTTCCTCGTCCAGGTTCTGGCCGTAGATGAGAAATTGGATGTCGTAACCCCACTCCTCTTCGCCGAACACCTCGAGAT
>RFJM01000275.1 GCA_003694905.1 Caldilineae bacterium | reverse complement strand
GTTCAGCCTATTGCCCATCGCTATCTGGACGACCTCACCGGGCGACTGGAGGCGGACGGCATGAAGTGCACGCCGTACATCATGCAATCCAACTGCGGCATCGACACGGTCAAGAACGCCCGCGAGATCCCCATCACCATGATCGAGTCGGGGCCGGCCAGCGGCGTCTGGGGAGCTGCTATTCTGGGCGGGCTTATCGGCGAGCCCGAGGTGATCGCCCTGGACATCGGGGGCACCACGGCCAAATGCGGGCTTATCACCGGCGGCCGGGTGAAGCTGAACACCAATTACATGGTGGAGCAGACGGAAACCTTCGCGGGCTATCCCGTCATGGTGCCGGTGGTGGATCTGGTCGAAATCGGGCAGGGTGGTGGTTCTATCGCCTGGATCGACGAGTTCGAGCGGCTGCATGTGGGCCCCCAGAGCGCCGGTGCCGACCCAGGTCCGGTCTCGTACGGCAAGGGTGGTACCGAAGCCACGACCACCGACGCCAATCTGGCCCTGGGCTGCATCAACCCCAACTATTTTTGCGGCGGCACCATTGTGGCCGATATGGACGGCGTCAACAGGGCGCTGGACAAGCTGGCGACGCGCCTGAAGCTGAGCCGGCAGGAGGTGGCGCGAGGCATCGTGCGTCTGGCCAACAACAACATGGTCAATGCCATCAAGCTCATCTCCGTCAACCGGGGCCATGATCCTCGCGATTTCACCCTCATCGCCTTCGGTGGTGGCGGTGGCATGCATGCCTGTGCCCTGGCCACCGAGTTGGGCATCAAGAAGGTCATCATCCCCCATCTGTCGGGCGTGTTCTCGGCCTGGGGCATGCTGCTCAGTGACCTGCGCCGCGATTACCTGCAAACACAGATCCTGGAACTGGACGGCGACAATGCCGCCGAGCAGATGAGCCAGGTGTTCGCCGCTCTGGAGGCACAGGCCTACGAGGACTACGAATCGGAAGGGATCGATCGCAGCCGGGTCTCCTTCCAGCGCTACGGCCGCTTCCGCTATCAGAATCAGGAGCATTCGACCGAGATCGATCTGCCCAACGGCCCCATTACGCCGGACATGATGGACGGGATCAAGGAGCACTTCCACGTCAACTACGAACGGGAGTACACCTATCGCCTGGATGCCCCCATCGAGTTGGTTACCTATCATCTCATTGCCATCGCCGAGGTGGACAAGCTCAAGCCGGAGAAACTGCCTCGCGCCGACGGCAGGGTGGAAGATGCCATCAAGGGGCGACGCCAGGTGGACTTCCTCGAAGCCGGTGTGCACGAGGCCACCATTTACGACGGCGACGCCCTGGGCCCCGGCATGCGCTTCGAGGGACCGGCCATCATCGAAGAGGCCGAGACCACCGTCGTCATCCCGCCCGGCATGCCCTGCGAAGTGGACGACTACGGCAACTACCAGATCCTCACTGCCCCGCAAGGAGGAAATCATGACTGAGCAATACGATCCCATCACCATGGAGATCATCCAGAATTCGCTGCAGGCGGCCGCGGATGAGATGTTTGCCGCCATGCGCCGCACGGCCATGAGCGCCATCATCTACGAGGTGCTGGATATGGGCACGGGCATCACCGACCGCAACGGCGAATTGGCCGGGTCGGGTGCCGGTATCCCTGCTTTCGTGGGCGTGCTGGACAAGACGGTCAAGCGTATTCTGGCCAAGTTCGACAAGCCCGGCGATATCGAACCCGGCGATGTCTTTATCACCAATGATCCCTACAACGGCGGCGTCACCCACCTCAACGATATGGTGCTGACGATGCCGGTGTTCGTGGACGGCGAGCTGGTGGCCTGGACGGCCAACATCGCCCACTGGAACGATGTGGGCGGGATGGTGCCGGGTAGCATGTCCACCGATGCCACCGAGATCTTCCAGGAGGGGATGATCTATCCGGGTGTGAAACTGATCTCGCGCGGGGAGCCCATCCGCTCGGTCTTCGACATCCTCACGGCCAACTGTCGCATGCCCGACTTTCTCATCGGCGACCTGTGGGCGGGGATCGCCTCGGTGCGCGTGGGGGAACGCCGTGTGCTCGAGATTGTGAACAAATACGGCAAGGATGTGTTCTTGCACGCCCTGGAAGAGTATCTGGACTACGGCGAGCAGGTGAGCCTGAACGCGCTGAAGAATCTGCCAAACGGTGTTTACTCGCTGGAAGAGGAGCAGGACAGTGGCCAGGTCTACAAGGTCACCATTACCATCACCGATGACGAATTCATCGTCGACCTGCGCGACAACCCCGACCAGGATCCCGGCCCCTTCAACATGAGCCCAGACGATGCCATCGTGGCCTGCCAGATCGCGTTCAAGAACGTGACCTCGCCCGAACGTGTCGCCAACGGCGGCACCTTCCGCCCGCTGAAGGTGTTGTTGCGCGAGGGCAGCGTCTTCAATCCCAAGTATCCCGCGGCCATGGGCATCTACTATGAAATCAGCATCCGCCTGCACGACCTGATCGTGCGTTGCCTGGCCGAACACATGCCCGATCGGCTACCGGCCGGAGGGTTCGCTTCCATCTGCGGCACGCTCTTCGGCGGCATCCACCCGGACACGGGCCGCACCTACGCCGTGATCGAACCGGAGCTGGGTGGCTGGGGCGGCACGCCCAATATGGACGGGATGCCGGGCCAGTTCTCTGCCTTCCACGGCGAGACGTACAACTGTCCGGCGGAAGTGGCCGAGGCGCGCTACGGTGTCACCGTGGACTACCTCAGCTTCCATGATGAAGACGGCGGCGCCGGCTACCATCGCGGGGGCAAGGGCGTGCGCATCGACTACCGCATCCGCTCGGACAATGCCTGGCTGACGGTGGCCTATACCCGCGACAAGGTACCGCCCTGGCCGCTGAAAGGCGGGCAACCCGGCTCCCGCAATCATGTGATCATTCGTCGCGCCAACGGCGAGCGCGAGCGCTACTCGGTGGTCAGCGGCCTGACGCTCAATACCGACGACGTGATCCAGGTGATGACGGCCACCGGCGCGGGCTGGGGCGATCCCATGCAGCGCCCCATCGAACTGGTGCTCGAAGATCTCAAGAACGGATACATTACCCTCGAGCAGGCCAACAAGTACTACGGTCTGGACAAACGCACGGCTTCGTGACATGATCGGGTCGGTCGCAATGATAAGCCGGTCCGGCCTGCCCGGGCGCGGGCCGCGGCCGGCTTCCCGCCCTCATTCCTGTCACGGTGAATCCTATGAATGACCGAATCGAACGTTTACAGCAGGCCTTGATCGACCAGGCGATCGATCTGGTGGCCATCGGGCCCACGGCCAACATGCGCTATTTCGCGGGCTACGCCACCCACCCGGACGAACGCGTTTGTCTCTTGCTGATCACCCCCTCCGACGTGAGGGCGGTTGTGCCGAGCCTGAATGCCGAGGAGTGGATGGCCCACTGTGCCATCGAACCCATCACATGGACGGACAATGAAGGGCCTATGGCCGCATTGCGTGCCGCTCTTTCCGGCCGGCCGCCGGTCCGCCGGCTGGCATTCGACGGGGCCACGCG
>RFJM01000274.1 GCA_003694905.1 Caldilineae bacterium | reverse complement strand
GGGTAAGACTGCGTGGCTGCGGGCAACGAGCTCGTTACAGGCTTCGGCTATGGGCGCGTCGCCCCAAAGCCGGCTACGGAATACTCAGCATTGACTTTCCACAGCTCGGACGACCCCGCCATTGATATAGCCTCGCGAAAAAGGGGGTTGACAGTGACTCGATATCTGATAGAATATCAAATATATTTGATCGGTTCTTTCTTTTCTCTTCACGGCGCATCGGCTTTCCGACATGCATTTGAAACAGCGCACCGTCAAAGGAACCCTGGCCCAGATTCTGCGGGATGAGATTCTGCGGGGAGACATACGGCCCGGGCAGCGGCTGCGCCAGGAGGAACTGGCCGCACGTTTCAATGTCAGCACCATGCCCATACGCGAGGCCTTGTTGAGCCTGGAAGCGGAAGGGCTGGTGACCATCTTTCCCCATCGGGGTGCTGTGGTCACCGAGTTGAGCGCCGCGGACCTGGAAGATATCTACGACATCCGCGCCACCCTGGAGGAGTTGGCGACGCGGCTGGCCGTACCGCGCTTGACCCAGGCAGATCTGGAGGCAATGGCTGCGGTGCTCAGGGAGATGGACCAGTCCATGGATGGTGATGCCGCCGGTCTTGTCGAACTCAACCATCGTTTTCATTCCACCCTCTACGCTGCCTCCAACCGTCCTCATCTGTGTGAACTGCTGGGGACGTTGAGGCGTCGCACCCAGCACTATCTCAACGCCTACATCACCTATCTGGGAGGCATGCCCCAGGCCCAGACAGAACACTGGCAGATCCTGGAAGCATGCCGGCAGGGCGATGCCGAGGCAGCAGCCGCCACGGTCCGCAGTCACATCCTGCGGGTGGGGCGTGCCCTCATCGCCTATGTGCAACAGCAAGGAGGTGATGCCGCGGAGCCCGACTGACATATGAGTATGTGTTGCTTCCGGTTGGCTCCGGTAATCGGAAGCGAATTGTGAACCCAATCGTTCTTTTTCGGCGTTCTCTCTCCACATGATAAGGAGGACAACATGAAACGCTCATGGTTGCCACAGCGATGGTATGTGTTCCTCGCCGTGGGCCTGCTCCTCGTCCTGGCAAGCGCGTGTGCGCCACCGCCGGCTGCGCCGGCCGCACCTGCCCAACCCGAGGCCCCGGCCGCCACCGAGGCTCCGGCCCAACCGGCCGCGCCCAAGGCACCCATCAAGATCGGCTGCTCTCTGCCCCAGACGGGGCCTTTTGCCGAAACCGCGGCCTGGATCCAGCGAGGGTATGAGCAATGGGCAGAGGAGATCAATGCCAGCGGAGGCCTGCTGGGTCGTCCGGTAGAACTGATCATCTACGATGACGAAAGCAGTGCAGAAAACGCGGTCAGCCTGCTGAATCGCGTCATCACCGCCGACAAAGTCGACCTGCTGTGCGGTGGCTATCCGGGAACGGCTGCGGCGGCACAAATGGCTGTGGCAGAGAAGCACCAGATGGTCTACGTTTCCATGGGAGGTCACATGGCGTCGTTCGAGCAGGGATACACCTATTCTTTCGGTGCGCCGCCTCTTATGGGCCAGTGGTGGTACGACGGGCTCTTCCGCTGGCTGGAAACAGTACCGCCCGAAGAACGTCCTACCAAAGCTGCCGTATTTACCATGAACAACCCCATCGGCGCTTCGGTAGTGGACCTGATTCCGACCGAATTGGAGAACCTGGGCATCGAGCTGGTTGTCAACGAGCTCTATGATCTCCCCCTGGCCGATGCAGCACCTCTGGTTTCCAAGGCCAAGGCGGCTGAGGCCGACATGTTCTTCTCCAACGGCTTCTTTGCAGACGGCGTGCAGACCGTCCAGGCCATGAAGGCCCTCGACTACAACCCCAAGCTCTTCGCCCAGGCCGTTGGTTCAATTATTCCCGCCTGGGTCGAGGAACTGGGCCCCGACGGCGACTACGTCTTCTCCGGTACGGCCATCCACTTCAAGCTCCCCTATGAGGGCATCGACCACCTGAATCAGGTGGCCCAGGAGAAATACGACTCACCTGTGGCCCCCACCTACTTCCTCTTCGGCTATGCCTGGATGCAGGCCCTGCAGCGAGGCGTAGAAGGCGCCGGCACTCTGGACCAGACCGCCATTCGCGACTGGCTCAAGTCCCACGAGATCACCACCGTGGCCGGCACGTTCACCTTCGACGAACGCGGTCTCCCACCGCCCTACAACTTCCTGACCCAGGTCATCGACGGTCAGGTCGAGTTGATCTGGCCGCCTGAGGTTCGCACCCACGAGCCGGTCTACCCCAAGCCCCCCTGGGGCCAATGATCTGCGAGGCAGGCAGACGGGCAGGGACATTTGATCGGCGCCCCTCCCCTGTCCGTCTGCTTCCTCTGGTCTGCGGGGCTCTCAGTTCACCTCATAGCCTCGATAGCCGGGTTCCCACCGCCACACCCGCGAGCGGTATGCCCACCCTGCCGCATCGCAGGTCGTAGGCATCGGCATTTCCCCATGCAGGGGGCACGGCCGATGCGGTCGAGATCCTCTTCGCAACCATGTTATACGAACTGGTCCAATCCACAGTCAGCGGTCTGCTGATCGGCGCCGCCTTTGCCGTATTGAGCGTGGGCTTCAGCCTGACCTGGGGTGTTACCCAGGTGCTGAACATCGCCCATGCTGCCTTTGCCCTGCTGGCCGCCTACCTGGGTTACTTTGCCAGTAGCTACTTTCAGGTCGATCCTGTGCTGGTATTGGTGGTCATCGTTCCCCTCTTTTTCGTGCTGGGCGTCGGCATCCATCAGGTGCTGATCAAGATCACGGCCCAGCGCGCTCACGACCTGGCCCTTTCCTCCATGATCCTTACTTTTGGTCTGGCCGTGGTCATGGAGAATGTGATGCAGGTGCTGTGGACGCCCGACCCGCGTGTTCTGAAGACCTCCTACACCGGCAAGGCCATCTTCGTCGGTCCAATTGCCATCGCCACCACCCACCTTATCAGCTTCGTGCTGGCGATGCTGACCATTGCATTGCTGTACGTTTTCGTTCATCACACCCTCACAGGCAAAGCTGTGCGGGCGGTGTGGCAAAACCCGACCGGTGCAGCTCTGAGCGGCGTCAACATGGGGCGCGTCACCAACATCACCTACGGTATTGCCGTCGCCACGGCAGGGATTGGGGGCGTGGTCATGTCCCTCATCTACACCTTCGACCCTTCCACCGACATGGTCTGGCTTGTCTATATCTTTCTGGTGGTCATTCTGGGTGGGGTCGGCAGTGTGCTGGGAGCCCTGCTGGCCGGCTTGATCATCGGGCTCACCGTCGGCATCAGCGGCGTGTTCATCCCCTTGGTGTGGGTCAACCTGGTACTCTTTCTGGCGCTCATCCTGCTACTTTTGCTCAGACCCAGCGGCCTGTTGCAACGCTGACGAACCTGTCAATCTCCGGCGTCCTCCGAAACTTCTGACACCAACTATGTCCAGCCCACGATTCCGGCCCGCGATGCTGGTTGGCCTGGCCATCCTGCTGGTCCTGGCCCTGCTCCCCTTGGCCCGGCCCAGCACCTACTTCCTGGGCTTCATGCTTATCCTCTTCATGTACGCCGCCCTGGCCTCCAGCTGGAACATCCTGGGTGGCTTTACCGGCTATCTCAGCTTTGGTCATGCCGCCTTCTTCGGCCTGGGGGCCTATACCACGGCCTTGCTCCTATTCTACCTCAAGTGGTCGCCCTTCTGGACAATGCCTCTGGGCGGACTCGTGGCGGCGGTCTTTGCCGCGCTGGTGGGCTACCCCTGTCTGCGGCTGCGCGGTCCCTACTTCAGCCTGGTCACCCTCATCCTCACCCTGGCCGTCAGCATCATCATCCTCAACGCCCCGTGGACCAAGGGGGCCTTCGGCATGTTCCTTCCCTTCCCACCCGTCGACATCTTCACCAACCATGTCATCTTCTACGAAGTCATGCTGGCGCTGATGGTCCTGGCAGCGCTGGTGGCCAGGCAGATCGAACGGTCCAAACTGGGCATGGGCCTTGCCGCCATTCGCGAAAACGAGGATGTGGCTCAGACTCTGGGCGTCAACGTCACGTGGCTCAAGATGGAGGTCTTTCTGATCAGCGCCTTTCTCACCGGCATGATCGGCGGCATCTATTCCTACTACATCAGCTACCTGCACCCCAGCTTTGTCTTCGATACCCTGATCTCCATTAACATCGTCCTTATGGCGCTCTTCGGCGGACGTCTCACCTGGCTTGGGCCGCTGCTGGGTGCGAGCATCCTCTCCGTCGTCAACGAAATCCTCACCCTCCAGGTGGAGGCCCAACTGGCACGCATCGTTTTCGGCCTCCTCCTCATCGGCGTCATCATCTTTCTGCCGGACGGGATTATGGCCGCGGCCGCGCCTTTCATCCGCCGTCTCTTGGGCCAATCACGTCGCCGGCTACGCCCCTCCTCTGGCTAGTCGCCGTCCCTTTCGCTCATTCCGACTCCCGCTTCCTCTTGGAGGTTATGCCATGAAGATATTCGATCTCAGCGTTCCGACCGAGGATAGCCCCAGCGAACCCCTGCCTGTGAAAGTTGAACATCAAGACCACAAAGCCAGTGCCGCCTTTATGGCCAGTTTCTTCGATGCCACCGTGGACGACCTTCCCGAAGGGAACGGCTGGGCCAACGACAACGTCACCATGAGCGCCCATGCCGGCACACATGTCGACGCACCCTGGCACTACTACCCCACCTGCGGCGGCAAACCCGCCCGCACCATTGACCAGATGCCGTTGGAATGGTTCTTCGGCGACGGCGTGGTGCTCGACTTCCGGCACAAACCTCGCGGCAGCGTCATCAGCGCCGCCGAAGTGCAGGAAGCCCTGGACAAGATCGGCTATACCCTCAAGCCCGGCGACATCGTCATGATCAACACCGGCGCGGACAAGACCTGGGGCAAAGCCGAATATTTCCAGGCCGGTGCAGGCATGAGCGCCGAAGCCACCCGCTGGCTCATCGAGCAAGGCATCAGGGTCATGGGCATCGACGCCTGGGGCTGGGATCAGCCCTTCTGGGCCATGAAAGAGCGCTTCAAACAGACCGGCGATCCCTCAGTCATCTGGGAAGGCCACCGCGTCGGTCGGGATCTGGAATACTGCCATATCGAGAAACTGGCCAACCTTGACCAGTTGCCGCGACCCTACGGCTTCAAGGTCGCATGCTTCCCCGTCAAGCTCACCGGTGGCAGCGCCGGCTGGACTCGAGTTGTGGCCATCTTCGAAGACCTGGAGCCCTGACCCCAGCCATGCCCTGCACCCACCCCGACTCTCCCCCCGGCGCCCTCTGAGCGCGAACATGCACCTGTCATGCTACGCGGCCAACAAGTCACCAAGCGTTTTGGCGGGCTGACCGCCCTGAATCGGGTAGACTTCGCCATCGAGCCCGGTCAGATCGTGGGCCTGATCGGCCCCAACGGCTCGGGCAAAACCACCCTGTTCAACGTCATCACCGGCTTCTACCGGCCCGAAGAGGGTCGTATCCTCTTCGATGGCCACGATATCACCGGTGCGCGGCCACATATCGTCGCCAGGATGGGCATCGGCCGTACCTTTCAGATCGTGCAGCCCTTCCAGAACATGACCGCGCTCGAGAATGTCGAGATCGGCGTCCTCTACGGGCAGGGACTCTCGCATGGGTCCGAGTCTCAGGCCAGGGCACAGGAACTCCTAGACCTGGTGGGCCTGGGGCACCAGCGCCATACCCCCGTGCGCAACTTCACGCTGGCGGAGAAGAAACGGCTGGAGATCGCCAGAGCTTTGTCGGTGCGGCCGCGCTTGCTCTTGCTGGACGAGGTCTTTGCCGGGCTCAATCCGGGTGAAGTCAAGCAGGCCATTGAGCTGATCTTCCACATTCGCCGTGAGTTGGGGCTTACCCTCCTGATCGTCGAGCACGTTTTGGGTGCGCTCCGCGACACCTGCGAACGGGTCATCGTCCTCAACTACGGCCAGAAGATCGCCGAGGGACCACCCGAGGAAGTCTTCAACCACCCTGAGGTCATTGCTGCCTATCTGGGCAGCAATGAAACACACTGACCTCACCTGCCATCGCCCCCATCCCAGTGCGCCCCATGTTGACCGTCCAAAATCTGAACGTCTTCTATGGCAGCCTGCAGGCCCTCCATGATGTCTCTCTGGAGGTAAGGGAGGGAGAGTTCGTGACCCTCATCGGTTCCAACGGTGCGGGCAAGACCACGCTGCTGAGGACCATCTCGGGCTTGCTCGCGCCGGCATCGGGTGAGATCACATTTCGGGGCGAGCGCCTGAACGGGCTCTCGACCCATGACATCTGCGAACGGGGGCTGATCCAGGTGCCCGAAGGGCGTGAGCTCTTCCCGCGCATGAGCGTGGTCGACAATCTGGATATCGGCGCCTACCCGCCACCGGCGCGGCGGCAGCGCCTGCAGTCGCGCGAAGAGGTATTCCGCCTGCTGCCGCGGTTGGAAGAGCGCCGGAACCAGGACGCAGGCACCCTCAGCGGCGGGGAGCAGCAGATGCTGGCCATCGGACGCGCCCTCATGGCCCGGCCGTCCTTGCTGATGCTGGATGAACCCTCCCTGGGTCTGGCGCCGATCCTGGTTAAGCACATCATGGAAATCCTGCAGGAGCTGAATCGGCAGGGGTTGACCATCCTGCTCGTTTCGCAAGAGGTGCGGCTGGCCTTGAGCCTGGCGGACCGCGCCTACGTGCTGGAAAACGGCCGCATCATCCGTTCGGGCACAGGCCGCGAGTTGCTGGCCGATACCGGTATCGTCAGCGCCTATCTGGGCCTTTAGTCCCACCCGCTCCAGATCATCTCCCATCTCCACTCACCTGCACAAGGAGTATCGTCATGAAAAAGCTCATTGTGACCGCTGCCCTTACCGGCGCCGTCACCGTTCCTACCCAGACACCCTACCTCCCTTACACGCCCGAGCAGCTGGCCGAAGACGCCGAACTCTGTGCCAAAGCGGGTGCTTCCATCATTCACGTCCACGCGCGCAACCCGCAGAACGGCGCACCCACATCGGACATGGAGATCTTCGGGGAGATCCTCAAGGCCATCAAGGCGCGCACCGATGCCATCATCTGCACCACGACCGGGGGTGGGGTGGGCATGACGCCGGCCGACCGCGTGCGCGTGGTCCCCACCTGGAAACCGGAACTGGCCACATGCAACATGGGCTCCATGAATTTCTCGGTTCATCCCATCGCGCGGCGTTTCAAGGACGAGGACTACAAGTTCGCCTGGGAAAAGGCCTGGCTGGAAGGCAGCGAGGACTTCATCTTCCCCAACACCTTTGCCAGCATCAAACATTTCATGCTGGAAATGCGGAAGACCAACACCCGCCCCGAATTCGAGGTCTACGATGTGGGGCACCTGTACAACTTGCACTTCATGCTCAAGGAGGGGTTGGTCGATACCCCTATCTGGCTGCAATTCGTGATGGGGGTGCTGGGCGGCATACGCGCCACCCTTTATGATCTGACCCATATGTTGGACACGGCCAATCGGCTCTTCGGACCCGAGAACTACAACTGGTCGGTCATCGGCGCCGGCTATCCCCACCAGTTCAATATGTGCACGGCTGCCATCATGCTGGGGGGACACGCACGCGTGGGACTGGAAGACAATATCTTCCTGCGCCGTGGAGTACTGGCCCGCAATCATGAACTGGTGGAAAAGATCGTCCGTATTGCCGGCGAGTTCGATCGCGAGATCGCCACTCCGGCCGAAGTTCGCGAGTTCCTGGGCCTGAAGGGCATCGAAAACGTCGGGTTCTAGCAAGGGGTGGCCTAAGGCCGCGGTTTTCCCCGGTCGTCCGGAAGCAGAGATGGCTCCGCGGGCGACCGTCTGGCCGCGCGGTCGGGAAAAGACGGGTGGCTTCTTCCGGCACTCGTGGTACCAAGGCGTTCCACCAGGTGAACCACGCCCAGGATACTAAGAATGTGGTACATTTTGGGATAGACGAACCAGGGTAGAGGGCGTAGACTGGGAGTAGAAGCTGAGCTTGAATCTACCCCAAAAGGAGCGTTTCCCATGTCCGGATTGGCCCTACTCGTATTCCTGACCGACACTGCTCTGGGCGTATTGATCTTCCTGGCCATCGCCGGCATCGTCAAGCTGTGGGCCGAGCAGGCGGACCGCGCCGAGCAGAGAACCGAAGAGGCTACCCCGTCGGAAACGGGCTTGAGCCAGACTGTCCGCTAATCGACGTCAGGGAATTCCCTTACAGCAGGCGGGAATTGTCCTGAATTCCCCGACAAACAGTCAAGCTTTCCCTGCTACCGCCGGGCTGCGAATCACACTAGAATGGAGATGTGAACATGGTTCGCATCTCCGAGCCCCTGCACCTACAGGCTAGCCCACAAAGCCCATGGTGCCTGGGCCGATAGGGTGACAAGGGAAACGTTGTCGCCTGCCGATTCGCAAAGGAGATGTCAGTCAAATGACTGGCATCTTTTTTATTTCAATCCCATTGATTCGCAGTCGTATTAGGAGGTAGAGCCTCATGCCCGAATTGCTTGAACAGCAAAACGTCTTCGAGCAGATGCAAGAAGACATCAAACGGGCGCTGCAGAAGCCGGTGGAGGAACGCCGGTGGGTTATGGTCATCGACCTGCGCAAGTGCGTGGGGTGCAGCGCATGCACCATCAGCTGCGTGGCCGAAAACAAGCTCCCACCGGGGGTGGTCTATCGGCCGGTGCTCGAGCACGAAATCGGGACCTTCCCCAACGTCACCCGCCGCTTCATGCCCCGCCCCTGCATGCAGTGCGAGAATCCGCCCTGCGTGCCTGTGTGTCCTGTCAGCGCCACCTGGAAGCGGCCTGACGGTATCGTCGCCATCGATTACGAGCAGTGCATCGGCTGTCGCTACTGTGTGACCGCCTGCCCCTATTCGGCCCGTACCTTCGACACCGGTCACACCTACACCGAGGGCACGCCCGAGCAGATGGTGTACGAGCTGCTGACCAACTTCGAATACGGTCAGGGTTGGGATCGCGAAGACGAAGGATCGCCCATCGGCAATGTGCGCAAGTGCCATTTCTGCCTGCACCGTCTGGAAGAAGGCGAATTGCCGGCCTGCGTCACGACCTGTATGGGTGTTGCCAACTACTTCGGCGATGCCAACGATCCCGACAGCCTTGTCGCCAAGCTCATCTCTCAGCCCAATGTCATCCGCTTGAAGGAAGAGATGGGCACCGACCCCAAGGTCTACTACCTGGTGTAACGGGAGGATAACATGTCTAAGCTGATCGAACGTCTCATCTGGCTCATTGCGATAGTCGGCTTTGTGGTCGGCCTTTACGGCGTCTACATGCGTCTGAGCGCCGGACACCAGGCAGCCAACTACGGTTCGTACGTGCCCTGGGGTCTGTGGGTGGCCGGCTACATCTACTGCATCGGTCTTTCGGCCGGCGCCTTCCTCATGTCGACGCTGGTCTACGTGTTCCGCATCGAACGCCTGAAGAAGATCGGTAAGCTGGCTCTGTTCACGGCCCTGGTCAGTCTGTTTGCGGCCCTCTTCCTGATCTGGATGGATCTGGGTCACCCGCTGCGGGCCTACAAGCTGGTCATCAACACGAACTTCCGCTCGATCATGGGCTGGATGATCTGGCTCTATACGGCCTACTTCGTGTTGCTGGTCGTCGAGCTCTGGTTTGCCATGCGGGCGGATCTGGTGGCATGCAGCAGCGAGCCCGGTTTTCGCGGGAAGCTGTGCAATTTCCTGACCTTCGGCCGCAAGGACACATCCTCTGCCGCGGTGCAGCGAGATAGCAGCATCCTGCGCGTGCTGGGGACCATCGGTATCCCTCTGGCCATCGCTTTCCACGGCGGTGTTGGCGCCCTCTTCGGTGTGGTGGGTGCCCGCCCGTACTGGAACTCCGGTCTGACGCCCATCATGTTCCTGGTGGGGGCACTGGCTTCCGGTGGTGCTCTCCTGGCCTTTGTGGTAGCCATCTGGGGGCCCGGCCGCGGCAGCGAAGAGCACCGCGGACTGGTCGCCTTCCTCGGCCAGATCGTCCTGGGTCTGCTGCTGTTCGACCTGCTGCTCGAATGGGCCGAGTACTCGATTTCGCTCTACTCGGCCGTGCCGGCAGAGACGGAAAGCCTGCGGCTGGTCATCTTTGGCCCCTACTGGTGGGTATTCTGGATTGTCCACCTGTTGCTGGGCGCACTGGTGCCCATCCTCTTGCTCCTGCTGCGTGGTCGCTCGGTCTGGGCCGTGGGGCTGGCCGGCGCGCTGATCGCCCTCACCTTCCTCAGCGTTCGCCTCAACATCGTCCTGCCGGCCCTGGCGGTCGAGGAGTTGGAAGGTCTTCGCACCGCATTCACCGGTCCCGGCCTCACGTTTGACTACTTCCCCAGCCTGATGGAGTGGCTCTTCTTCATCTGGACCATCTCCCTGGCCGGGCTGGGATTCCTGATCGGTTATGCTTTGCTGCCGATTGTGCGCACCAAGGAGGTAGCGTGATGACAGAGAAAGTGAAAGAACCCCCCGTTGCCCGCAAACAACAGAATGGCAAGAACGGGCAGGATGCTGCCTTCGCCATGACCCGTCGTGATTTCATGAAGACGACGGCGCTGGTCGGCGGCGCTGCCGCCATGGCCGGTGGCCTGCCCTGGCTGACCCGCGAAGTTGCCGAAAACGCACCCGGCCGAGTCTTCGCCCAAAGCAGTGCTTCGGGCTACCCCCTCAACAAGCCGGAAAGCGTTATCTATAGCATCTGTCTGAATTGCCACACCGCCTGCTCCATCAAAGCCAAGGTGCAGGATGGTGTCATGGTCAAGATCGACGGCAATCCTTTCAGCCCCATGAACCTGTTGCCGCACCTGCCCGAGGATACCCCTCTGACCGAGGCGGCTAAGGTGGACGGCAAGATCTGCCCCAAGGGCCAGGCCGGCGTCCAGATCGCCTATGACCCCTACCGCGTGCGCAAGGTCCTCAAACGGGCCGGCAAGCGCGGCGAGAACAAGTGGGTATCCATCCCCTTCGACCAGTTCATCGATGAGGTGGTTAACGGCGGCGACCTTTTCGGCGAGGGCCATGTAGACGGCCTCAAGGATATCTACAAGCTCCGGGATCCCGAGCTATCCAAGGAGCTGGCTGCGGATTCGGCCGCGGTGGCTTCCGGCGAGATGAGCCTGGACGAGTTTAAGCAGAAGCACGCGGATCACCTGGACCTGCTCATCGATCCGGATCACCCGGACCTGGGCCCGGTGAACAACCAGTTCGTCTTCATGGGCGGCCGCGTGGAGCATGGCCGGAAAGAACTTGCCAAGCGCTTCACGTACAGTAGCTTCGGCTCGGTCAACTTCTACCTGCACACCACCATCTGCGAGCAGAGCCATCATATTGCCTCGAAGATGATGACCGGGAAGACCCACTTCAAGCCGGACTTCCTGAACAGCGAATTCGTCATCTTCTTCGGCACGGGTGCGTTCGAGGCCAACTTCGGCCCCACCCCCATGACCGAGCTGGTGACCGACGGCATTGCTCGCCGTAACTTCAAATTCGCGGTCATCGATCCCCGCCTGAGCAAGACCGCGGCCAAGGCCTGGAAGTGGGTGCCCATCAAGCCCGGTGCGGACGGCGCCCTGGCCATGGGCATGATCCGCTGGATCATCGAGAACGAACGCTACGATGAGGCCTATCTGCGGGCCCCC
>RFJM01000273.1 GCA_003694905.1 Caldilineae bacterium | reverse complement strand
CTCGATTACCGTCCGCGAAAGCCACGCCGTTGAGAGAAGCGCTGACACCCGAGTTGAGTTGCGTCCAGGTGGTGCCGCCGTCGGCGGAAAACAGGATGATGCCGTTCTGCCCTACGGTCCAGGCGTAGAGCCCCTGCAGGCTGAGATCGAAGAGATCGGCCGTGGGCACGGGTGACTGGTAATGCCAGCTTGTGCCGCCGTCGGTGCTACGCAGGATCATGCCTTCAGAACCCACGCCGACGAGGGTCTGGGCGTCGATGGCGGCCAGGTCAAAGAGAAAGCCATCCCCTTTCCATACGCGCTGCCAGGCTCCGCCTTGCTGCAAAACGGGCAGAGCGCTCGTCTGCGGTGCAGGAGCGATGATCAGGGCGAGCAGGATCGTGGCCAGCAGAAGCAGGCCCCGGGACCGGTGCAAGGAACGGAGCGGAGGAAAGGTGGAAGGTGCTGCATTCATGGGTTGTGCAGACAGGTTCTGATGTCGAAGGAGAGATTGAAGTTTCAGGGGAAGGCAAGCGACGGCGAACACGCTTCTCGCCTTACTGTGAACGCTTGGTCGGCGGTGAGAGATACCACCGGATAGACAAAGGGGGCGCGTCTTGATCGGGTGCTTGCCACAATCAAACGGCCCCTGTGTCAACATATCATCCCTGGCCCCGCGCGTCAAGACCCTTGCGGCCATGATGATAAAACTGTCATCGAGTTTCTGAAGCTAGCCCGGCAAGATGACAGGAATGTAATGATCCGGCAAACCCTCAGGAGAGGACGAGATCGCGCAGGACGGCCAGGTTCTCCACATCCTCGTGCAGGTCTTTGCTCTTGGGCGTTTCCAGGATCATGGGGATGTGGCTGAAACGCGGATCGTTGATGATGAAACCAAAAGGCTCGCGGCCGATATGGCCTTCGCCGATGTGGGTGTGCCGATCCTTGCGGCTGCCCACGTCATGCTTGCTGTCGTTGAAGTGGAAGCAACGCAGATGTTCCAGGCCAATAACCCGGTCGAATTCGGCCATCACGCGCTGGTAGCCTTCGGGAGTGCGGAAGTCGTAGCCCGCGGCCAGGACATGGCAGGTGTCGAAGCAGGTGGCGACGCGTTCTGGCCGGGCGCAGGCGGCACGGATGGCGGCCAGGTGTTCGAAACGATAGCCCAAGTGGTTGCCCGAACCGGCGGTGGTTTCCAGTAAGGTCAGAGTGCTGAAGCCCGCGGTGCGTTCGTGACAGATATCCAACGCCCGCGCGATGCGCTCGATCCCGGCCGTTTCTCCCCGCCCCATGTGCGAACCGGGATGGATGACGACGCCTAGCAGGCCCAGCGCTTCGGCCCGTTGCAGTTCGTCTACAAAGGCATCGATGGATTTCTGCCAGAGGGCATCATCGGGCGAGCCGAGGTTGATAAGGTAGGCTGCGTGGGAGACGATGGGACGGATGTCTCGGCTGGCGGCCAGGTCCTGCCAGCGGGCGATTTCGGCCGGGTCCAGGGGTTTACTGGCCCAGCGGTTGTTGTTGCGGGTGAAAATCTGCATGGTCTGGCAGCCGATGCTCTCGGCCCGGGCAAATGCCTGGCTGACACCGCCTGCAGTGCTGACATGCGCACCAAAGCGTGGGGACACCATCACTTGCACCTTACGGCCTCACCCCCGCTCCCATCTCATAGACAAGCACGCCGCCGAGGTGGCTGCCCAGCAGCAGGATAGCGATGGCGAGCAAGACCATTCCCCACCATACCAGGCGCCGCTGTTGTGTCCATGCCTTACGCCAGCGATATTGCCAATAGAGGGCCAGCCCAAACAGGGCCCACATGGCCAGCATCGTGGTGGTGTGCTGGTTGGCGGTCGCGTCCGCGGGGGTACCGGCTTCCAGGCGGGATTTGTCCGCCAGGCCCGTGACGATGGCCGGGATGGTGAGCAACCACCCGGCCAGCATGCTGATAAAGCCCCAGCGTTCCAACCAGCCGATCCGCCATCGATCGTACACCAACGCGGCAATACCCCCCAGTAGTAACAGGGCAACAGGAAAATGAACCAGGCGGGGATGGAAGGGAATCTCGAAAAAGCTCATGGGCTGTCACCCCGGGCTTTATCGCGCCGCCAGCGCCACGACCGAACGACTCAACGACGTCAGCCAGGGACTGGCGAGGATACCAAACAAGACCGTGCCCGCGACGGCGATGCTGATGGCCAGAGAAACAGGCATCTGCAAAGGCAGGCGCACGAACGTCTCTTCGGAGGGTTCGTACATATACATGGACACGGTGACGCGCAGGTAATAGTAGGCGCTGATGACGCTATTGATGGCGCCGGCAACGGCCAGCCACACCCAGCCGCTATCGACCGCGGCGATGAACAGGTACATCTTGCCGAAGAACCCGGCCAGCGGGGGCATCCCGGCCAGCGAGAGCAGGAAAAGAGTCATGGCCACGGCCAGCAGGGGCTTGCGGCCGAAGAGGCCGCGGGTAGCAGAGATGTCCGCGTCCTGTGCGGCTGAGAATTCTGGCTTTTCCAACTGGGCGGCGACGGCGAAGGCACCGACATTCATGAAGGCATAGGCGAAGAGATAGAAGAGGACGGCGTTCATGCCGGCCTGGCTGCCGGCCGCCACACCGATGAATATGTAGCCGGCGTGGGCAATAGAGCTATAGGCCAACATGCGTTTGAGACTGCGTTGTCGCAGCGCGGCCAGGTTGCCCCACGTCATGGTAAGCAGGGCCAGAATGGCAATGGCCCACGACCAGACTTCATACGGGACGCTGATGGTGGCCAACAGGACACGCAGGAGGGCGATGAATGCCGCGGCCTTGGTAGCAACCGACATGAAACCGGTGACGGGTGTGGGCGCGCCCTGGTAGGCATCGGGTGCCCACATGTGGAAAGGCACCGCTGCCAGCTTGAAGCCGAACCCGATCAGCAGCAGGGCCAACCCTGCAATGGTGAAGAACCCGCCCGGAGCCAGCGCGGCGATCTCTGAGAGGTAGGTGGTGCCCGTCGCGGCATACAGCAACGTGGCCCCGTACAAGAAGAACCCTGAGGAGAAGGCGCCCAGCAGGAAGTACTTGAGCGCTGCTTCACCTCCCGCAAGCTGTCCCCGATGAAAGCCGGTCAGCACATAGAGGGCTACCGACAGGATCTCGAGGCTGACGAACAGCGTCATCAGCTCCACCGCCTTGCCCATGAACATCATGCCCGCCACCGCCAGCAAGAAGAGGGCGTAGAATTCGGCCATCATCCTGGTGAAGTGAACCAGATAGTCCCAGGCCATCAGCACAGAAAGAATGGCCGCAAGTAGCACGATCAGATTGAGATAGCGGCTCAGCTCATCTCCGATCAGCAGGTTCTGGATATCCTGCACGGGGAGACCTATTTGCACCAGGGTCAGCAACGCGGCCACAATCAATCCGACCATGGTGAGACCGGCCATCAGTTGGCCGCGCCACCGGGGTGGCGCCGAAACCGCGCGTCCGGTCAGATCGGCCAACATGACCACCAGGGCCGTGGCGACGATGATCAGTTCGGGTACGATGATGGCGAGATGTAGATTCATGGGGATAGAGATGCGAATCCGAAGAAGGAATCCGGAGATTGAAAAGGGTGAGAACGGGGGGAGGACCTTTGGTCCGGGGAAAGTCGTGAGGGATCAGGGCAGCAAGAGCGCCAGGGCCGGGCCCTGTACGTCGCGGATCAAGAGGTCGACCGAGGGGTTGATCTTGTCGAAGAAGAGATTGGGGAACAGGCCGATGAGGAAGAAGAGAATGACCAGGGGGGCCAGGACCCATATCTCGCGGCGGCTGAGGTCCGTGAGCTTTTGGTTTTCGGGATTGTCCAGCGGACCGTGTAACATGCCGCGCACCGCCGTGAGCAAGTACCACGCCGCCAGAATGACGCCCAGGGTCCCCAGCACGGCCCAGAGGCGATTGGCCTGAAAAGCTCCCACGAGAATGGTGAACTCGCCGATGAAGCCGTTGAGTCCGGGAAGGCCGACGGAAGCCATGACCACCACCACGAAGAAGGCGCTGAACACGGGTATCTGCTTCCACAGGCCGCCGAACTCAGACAGCAGCCGCGTGTGACGGCGATCGTAGATCATACCCACCATGAGGAAAAGCGCTCCCGTCGACAGTCCGTGGTTGATGCTCTGCAACACGGCGCCGGAAAGTCCCTGTTGATTCAGGCTGGCCACGCCCAGCATCACGAATCCCAGATGCGCGATGGAACTGTAGGCCACCAGGGATTTGACATCCTTCTGCACGAGGGCGACCAGGGCACCATAGATGATGCCGATGATGGCCAGACCGGCGATCCAGGGCACGAAGCGATGGGTGGCATCGGGGAAGAGAGGGAGACAGAATCGCAGATAGCCATAGGTACCCATCTTGAGCAGCACACCGGCCAAGATGACTGAGCCGGCGGTGGGTGCCTGTACGTGCGCATCGGGTAACCAGGTATGGAAGGGGAACAGAGGGACTTTGATGGCAAAGGCGAGGGCAAATGCCAGGAAGGCGATGGTTTGCAAGCCGGGATCGAGGGATGCCTGCCGCAGTTCCAGCCAGTCGAAGCTTCCCGCGCGGAAGTAGAGCAGGAAGATGACCACCAGCATCAGGGCAGAACCGGCCATGGTGTAGAGGAAGAATTTCAGTGCCGCGTAGATGCGATTGCGCCCACCCCAGCGCCCGATGAGGAAATACATTGGGATGAGTGTAAACTCCCAGAAGACGAAGAAAAGCACCAAATCCAGCGCCAGAAAGACGCCCAACATAGCCGCCTGCTGGGCCAGCATCAAGACCAGGTAGGCTTTGAGGTTTTCGCGGATATTGTTCCAGGAGAAGAGGATGACGATGGGCCCCAGTAACGTGGTCAGCAATACCAGGAAGAGGCTGATGCCGTCGACACCGAGATGATAGTTGATACCGAAGCGGGGCACCCAGGCGAAGAATTCCTGGAACTGCATCTCGCCCGTGGGCTGCCATCTGACCAGCAGAAGCAGCGAGACCAGGAAATCCACCAGAGTGGTGCCGAGGGCGACCTGCTTGAGCCGCCGGTCGGAATGGAGGAAGAGCAGGATCAAAGCCCCCAGGAAGGGTATCCAGATGATGAGGGAGAGGAGAATGCTGCCAGAGTTGTCCATGGTGGTAGGGGTCTATGAGCAGGGTTATCCGACGAGCAGGAAGTAGGCCAGGATGGCAACCGCGCCGATGAAGAGAGAGAGGGCGTAGAAGCTGAGATAACCGCTTTGTAGCCGGGCCACGCCGGCGCCGATGGTGGTCGTGACCCGACCGACACCGTTGACGATGCCGTCGATGATGGTCTGGTCGCCGAAGCCGTAGAAGAAATGGGCCAACCGTCGCAGGGGATTGACGATGACTGCCAGGTAGATTTCATCGACCCAGTACTTGTTCTCCAGCACCGGCTGCAGGGGCGCGAAGGAACGCTGCAGAGACTGAGCCCAGCCGCTGTTCTGTACGTAGCGGGCGTAGGCGATGTAGATGCCGATGAGGCCGACCAGCGCAGAGACGACAAACAGGGCCAGGACAAGCCCGAGGGAACCTTCGGGCACGTGCACACCTTCGAAGACCGGCTCCAGCCAGGACTCCATCAGATTGATATGAGCACCGAAAGCCTGCGGCAGGCCGAGGAAGCCGGCCAGCAGCGAGCCCACGACCAACACCCACAGCGGTTTCACCATGCCATCCGGTTGCTCTTGCGCGTGGTCGAAGAGGTGCTCATCGCGCGGGCGGCCGTGGAAGGCACGGAAGACGGCGCGAAAGGCGTAGAAGGCGGTGAGCAAGGCGGTAAACAGGCCGACAAGGTAGAGGAGTTTGGAATGCTGGAAGGCGCCGAAGAGGATCTCGTCCTTGGACCAGAAGCCGGAAAGAAGGGGAAAGCCGGCCAGGGCCGCGGCGCCCACCAGGAATTGGCGGTAGGTGAGCGGCATCTTATCCTTCAGACCGCCCATCTTGTCGATGTTCAACTCGCCGTGCAGGGCATGCATCACAGAGCCCGCAGCCAGGAAGAGAAGGGCTTTGAAAAAGGCGTGGGTGACGAGATGGAAGATCCCGGCCACGTAGGCGCCGACGCCCACGGCCAGGAACATGTAGCCCAGCTGGGAGATGGTGGAGTAGGCCAGGATGCGCTTGAGATCGGTCTGCACCAGGGCGATGCTGGCCGCCATGAGTGCGGTGAGGGCGCCGATCCAGGCAACCGCGCTCATCGTGCCGGGAGCAAGCTGGAAGAGGGGATGGCTGCGTGCGATCATGTAGACACCGGCCGTGACCATGGTGGCGGCATGGATGAGAGCCGAGACGGGGGTCGGGCCTTCCATGGCATCGGGCAACCACACAAAGAGCGGGATCTGCGCGGACTTGCCGGTGGCGGCCAGGAGCAGCAAGAGGGTGACACCGGTAAGGGCGGAGATGGCTGCCGGGGAGGCTCCCTCCAGTGCCGCAAAGATGTCGTGGTAGGCCAGGCTGCCCGCTTCTTTGCCGAAGAGGAAGAACAGCCACATGATGGCCAGCCCCATGCCGAAGTCGCCGACGCGATTGACGATGAAGGCTTTCTTGCCGGCATCGGCCGCGCTGGGCCGGTGGAACCAGAAGCCGATGAGCAGATACGAGGCCAGACCCACGCCTTCCCATCCCAGGTACAGGGCGATGTAGTTGTTGCCCAGTACCAGGATGAGCATCATGAGAATGAAGAAGTTGACGTAGACGAAGAAGCGAGCATAGCGGGCGGCGTCAAGGGGCTGATGCTCGTCGTCCAGTTTCATGTAGGTGGCGGCATAAAGATGGATGATGAAGCCCACGCCCGTGACCACCAGTGCCATGACGGTGGATAGAGGGTCGATGAGCAGCGCCATCTCGATGCGGAAGTCACCGATGGTGATCCAGTCCCACAGCGGCAACTCGAAAGTGCGGTGGGCCGTCTCGGGAAGCGCCCGCACGCCGAAAAAGAGGGCGACCGCCATCAGGAAGGATGCCAGGACCGCCGCATTGGCGAAGATGGCGGCATTCCTGTGCCCCAGCCGCCGGCCCCAAAAGGTGTTGATCAGGGCACCCGCTGCGGGGAAGAAGAGAATGAGCCAGGCGTAGTTGAGCATGGGGATTCGTTCTTGCCGGTTACGAGGAATGAGGGGTGATGGTCACCACTTGAGAAGATTTATCTCGTCGACGTTGGTGGTGTCTTTGTGGCGGACAATGGCCATGACAATTGCCAGACCGATGGCCACCTCGACGGCTGCGACCGCCATGACGATGAAGACAAAGATCTGCCCGGTCAGGTTGCCCCACTGATTGGACAAAGCGACCAGCGACAGATTCACGGCGTTCAGCATCATCTCCACGCACATGAAGATGATGAGGGCGTTGCGGCGCACGAGCACGCCCACCGCGCCGATGGTGAAAAGGACTGCTGACAAGACCAGGACGTAAGCAGTGGGTACCATAGGCATCAATCCTTACCTAGTTCGCGATAGCGGCGGGCCAGCACGACACCGCCCAGCATGCCGACCAACAACAGGATGGAGGCCAGCTCAAAGGGGATAAGATAGGTGGTGTAGAGCTCCTGGCCTACAGCCTGGACGCTGCCGGCCTGCGGAGCGCCCAAGGGGGCCTCGCCCGGAGGCAGAGCTGCGCCCAGACCCAGCACGACCAGCAGCAGAAAGGCCGCACCCAACACCAGCGCCAGCAGCCGTGCATATCGCCGGCCCCCCACGGTGACGGGGCCGATTTGACCGCCGATGAGCATGATGACAAAGAGGAAGAGGACGACGATGGCGCCGGCGTAGATGATGACCTGCACGACACCCAGGAACTGGGCCGAGAGCATGAAGTACATCACGGCGATGGTGGCGAAGTTGACCAGCAAGAAGAGGGCGCTGTAGACCGCGTTGCGGCTCATAACCACGCCAACCGCGCCGACCAGGGCAATCAAGGCCAGGACTGTGAACAGGAGAAGCGTCATGGTGGTTTTGGGTTCGTGTGCTTCAGAAAACTCAGGCGTCGGGCCGGATGACGGTATTGGGAGCTGGAGGATTGAGCAGATCCTCTTTGGTAAGCAGCAGGTCACGGCGATCGTATTGGGCCAGATCGATGTAGTGGCCCAGCACGATGGCCTCGGTCGGACAGGCTTTCTCGCAGTCGCCACAGAAGATGCAGCGCATCAGGTTGACTTCGTAGATCTTGGCATGCCGTTCGCCCGGCGAAAGGGGATGCTCGGGGTCGTTTTCCTCGGCTTCCACGTAGATGGCGCCGGTGGGACAGGCGGCTTCGCACAGGCAACAGCCGATGCAACGCTCCAGCCCGTTCTCGTAACGGCGCAGTTCGTGGCGACCGCGAAAGCGGGGATAGACCGCCATCGGTTGGTCCGGGTATTCTACGGTAACCGGCGGTTCTGTGATCGCCGTTTTGAGGGTGACGCCCATGGCTCTGCCGATTTCAAGGGCGCCGTCGATGACATCTTTGAGTCCAGACATGGTTAGGGGTAGGGCTGAGTGTGTGGGTGAGGTCAGGGTGCGGCCAGGGCAACGATGATGGCGGTGAGGATCAGATAGGCGATGGAAAGGGGCGTGAGGATCTTCCAGCAAAACTGCAGGAGCTGATCGTAGCGGATACGGGGCATGCTGGCACGCACCCAGATGTAGAGGAAGAGCAGCACGATGATCTTGAGGACCAGCCAGCCGAAGCCGACGATAGGGCCGTACCAGGTGCCCGGCGTGGCAAAAGGCCCGTGCCAGCCGCCGAAGAAAAGGGTGGCCATAATGGCACTGCCCGTGATCATGCTGATGTACTCGGCCATGAAGTAGAGAGCGAACTTGATGCCGCCGTATTCGATCTGGAAGCCGGCGATGAGTTCGTTCTCGGTCTCGGGCAGGTCGAAGGGACTGCGGTTGCTCTCGGCCAGCATAGTGATGAAGAACATGGGGAAAGCCAGCCACAGCCAGAGCCACAGCCACCAGGGCCGATCCTGATTCACGATCTCTACAAGGCTGAGGGTACCCGTCTCGCGGCCGATGTTGGTGGTGAGGATGATCGCCACCAGGATGATACCCATAGGCAGCTCGTAGCTGATCATCTGCGAAGCGGTCCGCAACGCTCCCAGCAGGGAGTAGTTGTTGTTGCTGCTCCATCCCCCCAGGATGATGCCGTAGGTGCCGACGCTGGTGATGGCCAGAATGTACAGAAGAGCGATATTGACATCGGCAATATGAAAGCGGAGGGTGAAATTGCCGATGGTCAGGTCGGGTGCCAGGGGCACCACCGCGAAGGCTACCAGGGCCGGGATCAACGAGAGGGCAGGTGCCAGCAGGTATACGACCTTGTCCACATGATCGGGCACGACCTCTTCTTTGAAGATAGCCTTGACGGCATCTGCCACGGGTTGCAGGAGGCCTCGCGGGCCGGCGCGGTTGGGCCCAATGCGTACCTGGAATCGGCTGAGAAGCTTGCGCTCGTAGTAGGTGAGGTAAGCGAAGCCCGTCAGCAGCAGGAGGATGAGAACAAGACTCTTGATGACGGAGGTGATTACGATGATCATCGGCCGAGTAGGAAGAGTTGGAGGGGAATGATGGGCTCAGGCGGGTGCGGCGACAGGGGCTTCGACCTTGCTCACTGCCACGACGGTGCGCGGGCCGCGGCTGTCGAAGAGCGTCCCGACGGGAGCGTCACGCAAAGAGAAGGGAACGAAGATGGTGCCGGGCTTGATGTTCGGGTCGAGATGAAGGGTGGTTTGGATGGCACCGGCCTGGGAGCGGATCTCGATGGCATCACCTGCTGCCAGGCCCAGTGAGGCAGCATCGTCAGGGTGCAGCCGTGCCGCCTGAATGCCCAGATGGGCCATCTGTGGCGTGGCCGCGAAGATGGTGCCGCCGTCCCAGAGCTGGTTGCCCACGACCAGGCGGAAGGGGTACTCATCATCCGGTTCGTTGAGCAGGCCGCCGTTGTGCGCCTGCAGCTCACGGGAGACGGAAAGTGCATCCCAGGGCCATTGTCTGCCTTCCTCGCCCAGGTTTTCCCAGCTCATGTCCCGATATTGGGGCACGGCCCGAGTGATCTCGGCAAAGACGGCCTCGGGCGAAGTAGTGTTCCAGGCGTTCTGTTTGTCGGGAGCAAAGCGACGTGCCAGATGCATGAGGATGAGCCAGTCGGGAGCCGACTTGCCCAGGGGACGCACGGCCTGGGGAGCGCGCTGAACGCGGCGCTCGGTGTTGGTGAAGGTGCCCGATGTTTCTGCATAGGAGGCGGCGGGCAGGACCACGTCGGCCAGCTTGGCCGTCTCGGTAAGGAAGAGTTCCTGCACCACCAGGAAGCTGAGCTGTTTCAGCGCTTCGGCGTGGGCGGGTTTTTCGCCCACAGGGTCTGCGGCCATGACATACATGGCTTTGAGCAAGCCGTTGGCCGCGGCGTCGATCATACCGCTGTAGCCGAGTCCCGGCTGTGCCGGAATGGTGCTTTGCCAGAGTGCTTCCAGTTCGGCGCGGGCCTTCTCGTCGTTCAGGGGACGTCGCCCCGGCAGTTGATGAGGCAATGCGCCCACATCTCCCGCGCCCTGGGCGTTGGCCTGGATGTGCAGGAAACCGAGGCGCTCTGTGTGCCCTGCGGCGGCCACCCAGTTGACCAGGGCTGCGAGAATGCCCCGCGCGCCGAACCCCCAGGCGTAGTCCATGCCGTAGGCGATGAAGGGCTTTTCGGCGTTCAGCAAGAGTCGTGCTGCTTCCTGCACTGCCTCGGCCGGGAAGGCGGCGGGAGGGGTTTCGGCGCTCAGCCAGTCGGGAATGGCTTCGGCGCCGGCTTCCATACGCGCTTCCAGGGTGGCGCGGGTGAGCGCATCGAAGAGGGGGATTTCTTCACCCGGCGCGGGGTTGAGGAAGACGCCGGGATAGCGGGCCAGTTCCGGGCGCCGCGCATGGATGATCAGTAGAGGTACGCTGCGGCGAATAGAGGCGCGTTTTATGAAGTTGGCCAGCACCGGCATTTCCTCGGCCGGGTCGCAGCCGATGAGGACGATGAGATCGGCGCTGTGCACATCGGCCAGGGCGGGCAGCCCCCGCGGGTCGGCCAGCAGGCCGGAGCCTTCGCGATAGTCGATGTTGTTGCTGCCGAGCACGCCCCGCATAAATTTACCCAAAAGATAGTTGGCCTCGTTGGAGACTTTGGCAGAAGCCAGCGCGCCCACAGCCTGGGGACCAGAGCGGTCAACCACCTCTTTCAATCCTTCCACGACCCGGCTCAAGGCCTCCTCCCAGGTAGCGGGCTGTAGTCGGCCGTCCTTGCGCACGAGCGGCACGGTCAGCCGGTCGGCGCTGAATGAGATGCCGTCGGCAAAACGACCTTTGTCGCACAGCCATTCGTCGTTGACCGCCGGATTCTCGCGTGCCACGTGCCGCCGTACCCGATGCGAGCGGCTGTCGATGCGTAGATTGCAGCCCTGCCCGCAATGGGTGCAAATGGAAGGCGTTTTCTCCAGTTCCCAGGGTCGGTACGAGAACCGCGCCAGACGGTTGGTCAGCGCGCCGACGGGACACAGATCGATGACGTTGCCGCTGGTGTAGGCGTTCAGTTCGGTGCCGGGGAACTTGTCGATCACCGTCTCGCCACCGCGATGGAAGAGTCCCAGTTGGGGTTTGTCCTCCCATTCCTGCAGGTAGCGGATACAGCGCCAGCAGATGATGCAGCGTTCCTGGTCCAGCAGCACCAGATCGCTGAGGGGATAGTTCTTGGCCTTGTGCTGCTTCTCTTCCCAGAAGTGGGATTTGCCCGGACCGTGTTTCAGCGTCTGGTCCTGGAGAGGACACTCGCCGCCCTTGTCGCATATGGGACAATCGAGGGGGTGGTTGATGAGAATGAGCTCGAGCGTACCCTGGCGGGCGTCGACCGCGCGCTCGGATGAGACATGGAAGACCGCGCCCTCGCGGACCGGTGTGGTGCAGGCGGTGATCAGCAGCTTGCCGCGCGGGGTCTCCTGCTCGACCAGACACATGCGACACGCGCCCAGCGGATCAAGCTTGGGATGGGAGCAGAAGACGGGGATATCGATACCCGCTCGCCGGGCGGCATCGGTGAGCAACTCGCCGTCTTTTGCCTGGATTTGGCGACCGTCGATGGTGATGGTGATCCAGTCGGACATGGGTGAGGATGAAGTCGGGGCTGAAGTGATGGTGGAGAGAAGCAAAAGGTGGGGGCGGGGACGTCAGTCGTCGAGCAAATTCTCCAGAGGCTGGCCATGATAGGCCCGGTAGATGGGCCGGGCGGGGATCTCCGGCTTGCGGCCATCGGGATTGCGGGACCTGATATACTCTTCGAACTCGGGGCGGAAATGGCGCAGCAGGCTCTGCAACCCCCAGACCGATGCGGGGCCGAAGGGGCAGAAGGACTGCTGGTCGATGTACTTGCTGAATCGCTCCAGGTTGTCCAGGTCGGTCGGCACGCCCTTGCCCTCCTGAATACGGATCAGGGTTTTTTCCAGCCAGCCCTGGCCTTCGCGACAAGGGGTGCACTTGCCGCAAGATTCTTCACGATAGAAGCCCACCGTACGGCGGGCCACGTCAACGACGCTCTCGCCTTCGCAGATGACGATGACGCCGCCCGAGCCCAGCAGTGAGCCTGCGGCCTGGATGGACTCGAAGTCCAATCCCACATCGAGTGCATCGGGCAAGAGGTGGGGCATGGAAAGTCCGCCGGGAATAATGCTTTTGATGGGGCGGTCGTCCACCGTGCCTCCGGCCATGTCGTAGATAAGCTCGCGCAGGGTGGTGCCGTAGGGGATTTCGTAGACACCGGGTTTTTTCACCTGGCCGCTCAGGCAGATGAGCTGGAAACCGGGGCTGCGTTCGGTGCCCCACTGCCGATACCATTCGGCGCCATGCTCCATGACGTGCCGCACATGGGAGATGGTCTCCACGTTGTTGACGATGGTAGGTTTGGCGTAGAGGCCGGCAACCGCAGGGAAGGGGGGCTTCAGACGCGGATGACCGCGACCACCTTCCAGAGAGCTGAGAAGCGCGGTTTCTTCTCCGCAGATGTAGGCGCCCGCGCCCGAGTGAACGATGACTTCCAGGTCGAAGTCGCTGCCGAAGATGCCCTTGCCGAGATAGCCGCGCTCTCGCGCCTCGGCGATGGCCTGATTCAGGCGCTGTTGCGCGAACATATACTCGCCGCGCACGTAGATAAAGG
>RFJM01000272.1 GCA_003694905.1 Caldilineae bacterium | reverse complement strand
GCTCCCAACCGGCGGCTCGCGCACACGCCTCGAGCCCCGGACCCGCGCTGACCCCCGCCGGCATGCCGCTACCCGTGGCGATGACCGAGCCCTCGCGCAGGATGTTGCGCATGCGCAGTTCTACGGGATCCATGCCCAGGGCTTCGGCCAGATGGTTCATCTGCATCTCGGCAATCCAGTGCCCTTGGGGACTCCCGAACCCGCGGAAGGCCCCTGAGGCCAGGTTGTTGGTATAGACGGTGCGCGCGTCCACCCAGGCGTTGGGAATCTCGTAGGGTCCCAGGCAGGCGAGGGTGAGATTTCCCAGCACTTTGGTGGAGGTATAGGCGTAAGCCCCGGCATCGGTGCTGACATCGACCTGGGCCGCCACCACCCGGCCATCTCTGGTGGCGCCCCACCGCGCTCGCGCCACCGAGGCATGCCGCTTATGATGCCCCCGGATCGATTCACCTCGCGTCCACTGGATCTTGACGGGGCGTTGTAGTTTCCAGGCAGCCAGGGCCAGGATGATCTGCACGCTCATGTCCTCGCGGCCGCCAAAAGCGCCGCCTACGCCCACATAGCGTACGACGATCTGCTCGGCAGGCAGGTTCAGGGCATGGGCGATCTGGGCGCGATCTTCATGCACCCATTGGCCGGCCACAATCACCTCGATCTTCCCATCGGCGCGGACGTGAGCGACGCCTGCTTCCGGTTGCAGATAGGCATGTTCCTGGGGAGAGGTGGTGTAGGTATGTTCGACGATAACATCGGCCTGCTCGAAACCGGCTTCGATATCGCCATGCCGGATGCGGTAGCTGAGCAGGACATTGCTGTCACCTCGTTCGGGATGTACCAGAGGGGCATCGGGTGCCAGCGCCTCTTCAATGCTGAAAACACCGGGGAGTTCTTCGTATGTGACGTCGATCAGATCAAGCGCGGCCTGGGCCTGGGCTTCGCTTTCGGCCACGACCAGCGCGACCTGGTCCAGCAAACAGCGGACCACGCCCCCCACGCGGCCTACAAGCACCTCCTGATCGGGCATGATCAGGCCGTATTCGTTGACGGGGACGTCCTTGGCCGTGAGCACGGCGACAACCCCGGGTGCGCGCTCGGCCGCGGTAGTATCGAAGCGGGTGATCCGCGCATGGGGCAGGGTGGGCCAGAGCACCTTCATGTGAAGCTGGCCGGGCAGGTTGATGTCGGCCGGGTAGGGGGTGCGCCCGGTTACCTTGTCACGAGCGTCGAAACGGGGAATGGATGAACCAACAGCTCTCATGGGGCATTCCTTGAGGGAAGAGTGGCGTTAACCGGAGCTGGAAATGCGTAGATCATGAGACAACGGATCCTGCTACTTGAGGAGGGACGTCGGCGACGACGACCCTTTTTATGCGGCTCCTTCCGCCAGTTCTCGGAACAAGAACCACTGCCCAAGTCGGTCGTGGGCGGACTTGGGTGCACGGTCGTAGTAGAGATCAAAGATGCGCCCGTCGGCGGTACGAACGCGAAAGAAGAATTTTCCCACGCCCCACGAGCCCCGGCGGGAGGCCAGGGCCAGACGTTCTGGCCGCATGTTCCTGGACATTCGGCCCCGGCGCCCGAAGTCCTGCCAGGCGCTGAGCAGCTCCACGATGTGGTACACGTGGTCTCGCCAGATGAACCGGCTGGGACAATCGGGGCTCTTGCTGAACAGGGGTTGCCGGTCAAATTCGACCAGGACTGGTTCGGCGATGAACTGGATGGGATGGTAGGTGTCGGTCATGAGGGTGTCAAGGACGGAGGCTGACACCGGATTTTGGTGTTGCGGGCCGCGACCGCCCAAATTCCTTTCTACCGTATTTTGCCCGCGTTGTCCAGTGTGAGGAACTCGGTTCTAAAGTCTGTTGGTGGCAGAAGGAGGGGAGTGTGTATTAATTTGGGGGCAGCTCGCGGGCAGCGCCCCCCGGAAACGTCGCGGCCACACCCAATCGGCCCCCCCACCGCTTCGGCATGCCGTGTCATGCCGTGTGGTCAGGTATGCGGAGGGGCTCGAAAGCCTGGCCTACATGCAGCCCGGCCTGAGAAGCTGAAACCCCGGCCGCCTGTCTCGCCGGCCGACGCCGCAGATGCGCGGGCGCTGGCCCGCCAGGGAGGACCTTACCAGCCCAGCGCACCGGCTGTCCCTGTTTTGAAACGCACCCCGCACCGTTCCATTTGTTGCAAATCTTACTAAATCGCATATAATAACATCCCCTCGCAGCAGAGGGCCGTCGCTGCTGCAGGCTCTACAAGTGAACCCGACCCCTACCGCGAAGAGGCGAGGCGTCTCCACATGGTAGGGGTCTTCTTGTTCTCTTTGCCGAGAAGCCCTACCGCGATGAGGCGTCAGAGCCGCGGGTAGGGCTGTTTGTTTCTATACGACATGCCGCACTTTTGCGAACTCCCTTAGGAGAACACCAATGTCACTACCGGAAACGCTGCCGAGCAATGGACTCCCTCCCGCGCAAGGACTGTACGATCCCCGTTTTGAACACGATGCCTGCGGCGTGGGCTTTATCGTGGACATCAAGGGAAGAAAGTCAAATGAGATTGTGCGCAACGCCATCACCATCCTGCAGAACCTAACGCATCGCGGTGCCAAAGGTGCCGAACCCACCACCGGCGACGGGGCGGGTATCCTCTTCCAACTGCCCGATCGCTTCTTCCGCCGGGTCTGCCCGCAGATCGGGATCGAGTTGCCGGCGGCGGGGGAGTATGGGGTGGGGATGTTGTTCCTGCCGCAGGACGAAGCGCGGCGGCGCGAGTGTGAAAGGCGGCTGGAGGATATTATCGCCGCAGAAGGGCAGCAGTTGCTGGGCTGGCGCTCGGTACCTACCGACGGCTACGCTCTGGGCAAGACGGCGCGGGCTCGCGAGCCGTTTGTGCGACAGGTGTTCATCGGCGCCAATCCCAACGCTTTTCCCGCGCATGATGAGTTGGCCTTTGAGCGCAAGCTCTACGTGATCCGAAAACAGGCGGAGCAAATGATACGATATGCGGCCGACGGCTGCGACCAGTTCTACGTCGCCAGCATGTCCAGCCGCACTATCGTCTATAAAGGTATGCTGTTGGCCGAACAGGTGGAGGTCTTCTATCCCGAGCTGGACGATCCCGATATGGAGAGCGCCCTGGCCCTGGTGCATTCCCGCTTCAGCACCAATACTTTTCCGAGTTGGGAGCGAGCCCATCCCTACCGCTATCTGATTCACAACGGCGAGATCAACACCCTGCGGGGCAATATCAACTGGATGCACGCGCGGCAATCGCAATTCAAGTCGGAGCTGTTTGGGGAAGATCTGCCCAAGGTTTTGCCGGTGATCGACCCCGACGGCAGCGATTCGGCCATGTTCGACAATGCGCTGGAGTTCATGTATCTGGCCGGACGTCCGCTACCTCATATCATGATGATGATGATTCCCGAGCCATGGTCCAACCACGAGAGCATGAGCGATGAGAAGAAGGCCTTCTACGAATATCACAGCACGTTCATGGAACCATGGGATGGGCCCGCGTCCATCGCTTTCACCGACGGTACCGTGGTGGGCGCGGTGCTGGACCGCAACGGCCTGCGTCCCAGTCGCTATTATGTGACAAAAGATGACCTGGTCATCATGGCCTCGGAGGTGGGCGTGCTGGATATCCCGCCTGACAGGGTTCTGAAAAAGGGACGTCTGGAGCCGGGGCGCATGTTTCTGGTCGATACCTCGGCAGGAAGGATTGTTTCCGACGAGGAGATCAAGCATCGGTATGCCAGCGAACATCCTTATCGACAATGGTTGGACGAACATCTGACGCGCCTGGAGGACCTGCCCGAGGCGCCACCTGCGCCCGAACCCGACCACGACACGGTTGTACAGCGCCAACAGGCCTTCGGCTATACCTACGAGACCCTGCGCGTGATCATGGCACCCATGGCCCAGAACGGTATCGAACCCGTGGGCTCGATGGGGAACGATGCTCCTCCGGCGGTACTTTCCGACCAACCCCGATTACTGTACGACTACTTCAAGCAGCTTTTCGCACAGGTGACCAATCCGCCCATCGATGCTATCCGCGAGGAGATCATCACCGCCACCGAAGTGATGATGGGCACCGAGCTGAATCTGCTGGACACGCGCCCGGAGGATTGCCACCAGATCAAGCTAAAGCATCCTATCCTTACCAATGAGGAACTGGCGAAGATCCGCCACATCGAAGTCCCCGGTTTCAAGGCCATCACGCTGCCTATGCTCTTTGAGGCAGCGGGCGGCGCCGAAGCCATGGAGCGGGCCCTGGATGAGATGTATGAAAAGGCGCGCCGAGCCATCGCCGAGGGCTACAACATCCTCATCCTCTCGGACCGCGGTATCGATCGCGAGCACGCCGCCATTCCTGCGCTATTGGCCGTTTCGGGCCTGCATCATTTCCTCATCCGCGAGGAATTACGCACTCAGGCAGCGCTGGTGGTGGAGTCCGGCGAGCCGCGAGAGGTGCACCACTTCGCCCTATTGGTCGGCTACGGTGCTACGGCCATCAATCCCTATCTGGCCTATGAAACGCTGGACGACATGATCAGGCAAGGGCTGTTGAAGGGCATCGACCCGGCCACGGCTCAAAAGCGGTACATTAAGGCCTGTGTCAAGGGGGTGGTCAAGACACTGTCCAAGATGGGTATTTCGACCATACAGAGCTATTGCGGTGCGCAGATCTTCGAGGCGCTCGGTCTGAACCAGGCTTTTGTGGACAAGTATTTCACCTGGACGCCGACCCGCATCGAAGGCATCGGTTTGCAGGAGGTGTACGAGGAGGTGTATCGCCGCCATCGTCTGGCCTTCCCCACCCATCAGCTCAACGGGAAGGTGTTGCCCGTGGGAGGCGACTACAAGTGGCGAAGCGATGGAGAACGACATCTGCTCAATCCTCAGACCATCTACACCTTGCAGAAGGCCGTGCGCACCGGAGACTACGAGACATTCAAGGAATACACGAGGCTGGTCAACGAACAGGCGGAGAACCTGTATACCTTGCGTGGGCTGTTTGAGTTCAAGTTCGATGCAGAGCCCGTCCCGCTGGAGGAGGTGGAGCCGGTTGAGGAGATCGTGAAGCGCTTCAAGACCGGAGCCATGTCCTACGGTTCCATCAGCCAGGAGACGCACGAAACCCTGGCCATCGCCATGAATCGACTGGGCGGAAAGAGCAATTCGGGGGAAGGAGGGGAGCATCCCTCGCGCTTCAAGCCGGATCCCAACGGTGACTTGCGCTCTAGCGCCATCAAACAGGTGGCTTCGGGGCGGTTTGGCGTTACCAGCGAGTACCTCGTGAGCGCCAAGGAGATCCAGATCAAGATGGCACAAGGGGCGAAGCCCGGCGAGGGGGGACAGTTGCCCGGCCGCAAGGTGTACCCCTGGATTGCCGAGGTGCGGCTTTCGACGCCGGGCGTAGGTCTGATCTCACCACCTCCACATCACGATATCTATTCTATTGAAGATCTGGCGGAGTTGATTTTCGATCTGAAGAACGCGAATCCTCGGGCGCTGATCAATGTGAAGCTGGTATCGGAGGTGGGGGTGGGCACCATTGCTGCAGGGGTGGCCAAGGGGCATGCCGACGTGATCTTGATCAGCGGCTATGATGGCGGCACGGGAGCATCCCCGCAGAGCAGCATCAAGCATGCGGGTCTGCCGTGGGAGTTGGGGGTGGCGGAAACGCACCAGACGCTGGTGTTGAACGACCTCCGCAGTCGCGTGAAGATCGAGACGGATGGGCAGCTACGCACGGGCCGAGACCTGGCCATCGCGGCATTGCTTGGAGCAGAAGAGTTCGGCTTTGGCACGATTTCGCTGGTTACGTTGGGGTGCGTGATGATGCGCGTGTGCCATCTGGATACCTGCCCCGTGGGTGTGGCCACGCAGAATCCCGAGCTGCGCAAGAAGTTCATGGGTAAGCCCGAGTACGTCATGAATTTCATGCGCTTCATCGCCCAGGATCTGCGCGAGATCATGGCGCAACTGGGATTCCGCACGGTCAACGAGATGATCGGACGGAGTGATCGGCTGGAGATGCGAAGGGCGGTGGAGCACTGGAAGGCGCGCGGGCTGGATTTTTCGAAGATCTTGTATCAACCGGACGTGCCTCCCAGCGTGGGTCGGTATCGACAGATCGAGCAGTTCCACGGGCTGGACTACACGCTGGATCGTCAGATCCTGCTGGACCTGTGCAAGCCGGCTTTGGAACGGGGGGAGCGAGTCCGAGGGACTTTGAAGATCCGCAATACGAATCGGGCGACAGGTACCATCCTGGGCAGTGAAGTGACACGGCGCTACGGTGGCGAGGGGTTGCCCCCTGATACGATTCATCTCCACTTCCGCGGCTCGGCGGGCCAGAGTTTCGGTGCCTTTGTGCCGCGGGGTATCACCCTGGAGTTGGAGGGCGATGCCAACGATTATATCGGGAAAGGGTTGTCAGGCGGCAAGATCATCGTGTATCCGCCGGAGGGTTCGACCTTTGTGGCCGAGGAGAATATCATCATCGGCAATGTGGCGTTCTACGGTGCGACGAGCGGCGAGGCCTACATCAGGGGTGTTGCCGGAGAACGTTTTTGTGTTCGCAACAGCGGGGTGTACGCGGTTGTGGAAGGGGTTGGCGACCATGGCTGCGAGTACATGACAGGAGGTCGAGTGGTGGTGTTGGGTCGCACCGGGCGCAATTTCGCCGCAGGGATGTCGGGGGGTATCGCTTACGTGCTCGATTGGGAGGGCGATTTCGGACGACGGTGCAATCGACAGATGGTGTTGCTGGAGAAGCTGGAAGACCCGGCAGAAATAGCGGAGGTGAAGGAGATGGTGAGCAAGCATGCGGAGTATACCGACAGTGCGCTGGCATATCGGGTATTGCTCCGCTGGGATGAGCTGGTTCCCAGGTTCGTGAAGGTGATCCCCAAGGACTACAAGCGCATGCTCGAGATGTTCGAGCGCGTTCAGGCCGAGGGGCTGAGCGGCGAGGAGGCCGTGATGGCCGCATTCGAGTTGAACAAGAACGATCTCACGCGTGTGAGTGGCAACTAACCCGGCACTGATGCTATCGGAGGATGTTCATGGGTAAACCCACAGGATTCATGGAATATCAGCGAGAGACGCCGAGTAAGCGTCATCCGTTGGAACGGCTGAAGGACTGGCAGGAGTTCGAGATACCGCTCTCGGAAGAGCGCCTGCAGATTCAAGGCGCGCGCTGTATGGATTGCGGGATTCCGTTCTGCCACACGGGGGCTCTGCTGGGGGGTATGGCCGCGGGCTGTCCAATCCACAATCTCATTCCGGAATGGAATGATCTGGTGTATCAGGGATTGTGGGAGCAGGCATTTTTGCGGCTGTACAAGACCAACAATTTCCCCGAGTTCACGGGCCGGGTATGTCCAGCACCTTGCGAGGGGTCGTGTACGCTGGGGATGTTGGAGCCGCCGGTGGCCATCAAGAGCATCGAGCGCGCGATCATCGACAGGGCCTATGCCGAGGGCTGGATGAGACCGCGGCCGCCGCAACGAAGGACGGGCAAGCGGGTAGCGATTGTAGGCTCGGGACCGGCGGGTCTGGCCTGCGCGGATCAGCTCAATCGAGCCGGGCATCATGTCACGGTGTTCGAGCGGGCCGACCGGGTGGGCGGTCTGTTGATGTACGGAATCCCCAACATGAAGCTCGACAAGTCTCTGGTCCAGCGACGCATCGATCTCATGGTGGAAGAGGGCGTGGAGTTTGTGGTCAACTGCGAGGTGGGGAAGGATCTGCCCGCGCAGAAGCTGCGCGAGGATTTCGATGCTGTGGTGTTGTGCGGCGGTGCCACCCGCCCTCGCGACCTGCCCGTCGAAGGCCGAGATCTGCAGGGCATCCACTTTGCGGTGGAGTTTCTCACCGCCAATACACGCCGCTTGCTGGATGGCGAGGCCCGACGGCCGGACTTCATCTCGGCCAAGGGGCTGGATGTGATCGTGATCGGTGGCGGTGACACAGGCACGGATTGTGTGGGGACGGCGCTCCGGCACGGCTGCAAGAGCCTGGTGCAGTTCGAGATCCTCCCAGAGCCGCCCCGAGAACGTCCGCCAGACAATCCCTGGCCCGAGTGGCCGCGAGTGTTGCGGGTGGACTACGGTCAGGAAGAGGCCATAGCCCGCGATGGCGCAGACCCGCGTATCTATTGCATCATGACGCAGAAGTTTGTGGGCGACGAGCAGGGGCGGGTGAAGGAAGTCCATACAGTGCAGGTGGAGTGGGTGACGGGCAGCAACGGCTCGCGCCCTCACCCAAGGCCCATCCCTGGCACCGAGCGGGTATGGCCCGCGCAACTGGTATTGCTGGCCATGGGCTTTCTCGGCCCCGAGCAGACTTTGATCGAGCAACTGGGCTTGGAGCAAGATCGGCGCTCCAATGTAAAGGCAGCATACGGCCGCTTCGCCACCAGTGTCGAGGGGGTGTTCGCGGCCGGCGACATGCGTCGCGGTCAAAGTCTGGTAGTCTGGGCCATAGCCGAAGGCCGGGGCGCAGCGCGTGAGGTGGACCGTTATCTCATGGGCGAGACGATGTTGCCCTAGGCCCGTTCTGGCCAGGTCTCCCGGTGTTGACGCTCCTTCCGGCCCATGCTAAACTCGTCAGCGTTCTGTCAGCAGGCAGCGCGGCTTGCCCTCTCGGTGACGGGAGGGCTGTTTTTCGGCCAGACTTTTCGTCGCGACGGCCAGGGTCGCGAGCATCTCTATCTTCATATTCAATCCAGAATTCGTAAATCGTACCATGCTTGTATTGAAATTCGGTGGAACTTCGGTTGGCAACACGGAGGCTTTTGCCCAAACGGCCCAGATTGTGGCCAGGGCTCGCCAGCAAGATCCCCAGGTCGTGGTTGTGACGTCGGCTATGAGCGGGGTGACCAATACTCTGATCAAAGCGGCGCGTGCAGCGGCCGATGGGCACGAACACCCATATCGCGAGGCCCGAAGCGATCTTTTGCTCAAACACCAGTTGGTGGCGGGGCAGTTGATCGAAGACGGGGTGGAACGTGCGGCGTATGGCCGGCTCATTGATGAACGCCTGCGCTCCTTCGAACGATTGTGTCATTCCATTTTCGTGCTCGGGGAGCTGACCGCGCGAGGGCTCGATGTGGTGTCGGGGTTGGGAGAAAGGATGTCTGCCCCCCTGCTGGCTGCAGTCCTGCGGGCGAACGGCATCGACGCCGAGTGGGTGGATGCGGCAGAGATCATCGTCACGGATGACAATTTCGGCGGCGCCACGCCCTTGTTGGAGCCCACCTGCGCGCATGCCAATGCCCGCTTGCGGCCCTTGTTGGAGCAGGGCAAGGTGCCGGTGGTGACGGGGTTTGTGGGCGCAACGGTGGACGGCATCGCCACCACCCTGGGGCGCGGGGGTTCCGACTATTCGGCAGCCATCATCGGTTCCTGTCTCGGCGCCGACGAAGTCCAGATCTGGACGGATGTCAACGGTATTCTCACCGCCGATCCGCGCATCGTGCCCGAGGCGCAGACTTTGCCGGAATTGTCGTATACTGAGGCGGCGGAGTTGGCCTACTTCGGTGCCAAGGTGTTGCATCCCAAGACCATCCTGCCGGCTATCGAGGCGTCCATCCCCATCCGTGTGGCCAATACGTTCAATCCGGATGGGCCTTCGACGTTGGTGGTGTCGGAGGCGACGAGTGACGGGTCGGTCAAGGCCATCACGGCCATCCGCAACCTGACGCTGATCAATGTGGAAGGGAGGGGGATGATCGGTGTGCCGGGCATCGCCGCGCGCACGTTCAAGGCGGTGGCAGAGGTGGGCGCCAACGTGTTGATGATCAGCCAGTCTTCTTCCGAGCAAAGCATCTGCTTCGCGGTGCCGGAGGCCGATTCGCCGGCGGTGGTAGAGGCCCTGGAACAGGAGTTGGCTCGTGAACTGTCGCGGCACTTCATCGACCGGGTGCGGGCCATGCACGACATTGTGATCATCGCCGTGGTGGGCGCCGGGATGCGCGGGACGCCGGGGATCGCCGGCAGGCTGTTTAGCGCCTTGGGAGAGGCCGGCATCAATGTCATCGCTCTGGCGCAGGGCTCCAGCGAAGTGAATATCTCTTTGGTTGTCAAGGAAAGCGATGTGGAGGAGGCGGTGCGGCGCATCCACGCGGCTTTCTTCGGAAGCTGAAGCTTCCGGCACGCATACCGAGTGCACCGAGGCATCATGTTGACGATTCCCTTGATTCAGATCGGTTTTGGCGGCGTAGGTCGTGCCGTGGTCGAGCGCGTTCTCGATGCTCGAGACGAATTCGAGTGGCGCATGGGGCTGGAGTTCGAGTATGTGGCCCTTTGTGATAGCGCCGGCGCCGTGATCGACCAAAACGGGCTCAGCCCCGGCACGCTGCGAAGGTTGCTGGAGCACAAGCGGCAGGGCCGAAGCTTGGCGGAGAGTGAAGTCGGTTATCGGCACGAAGGCTTGCTGGATATTGTCGACCTGGCGGGCAGCCCGGAAGCCATTGTTATCGACGTTACTGCCAGTGATGATACGGTCCCCGCGCTACAATTGGCCCTTGACCGGGGCTATGCTGTGGTGCTGGCCAACAAGAAACCTTTGGCCGGTCCCATCGAGGTTTTTCGTGAATTCACCGGCAGCGGTCGCCTGCGCTATGAGGCGACCGTCGGCGCGGGCGTCCCGGTCATTGCCACGCTGCAGGAGGCACTCCTGGCTTCCCATGACACTGTACATCACATTGAAGGCTGCTTTAGCGGAACGCTAGGCTATCTCACCACCGGTCTAGAGCAGGGCGTTGCTTTTTCGCAGTTGGTCGGGCAGGCGCATGCCATGGGCTATACCGAGCCGGACCCCCGAGATGATCTGGGTGGCATGGATGTGGCCCGCAAGGCCCTTATCCTGGGCAGGACTCTGGGCTGGCCTCTGGAACTGGAACACGTCGAGGTCGAGCCACTCTATCCGGCCGAACTGGGAGAAGGCAGTGTCGAGGACTTCATGAATGCCATCGAGACTCTGGACGAATCCTATCGGCAGAGAGTCCAGGCGGCCCGCGAGCAGGGTTCTGTGTTACGTTATGTCGCTTCGTTGCAGGGCAGCGAAGCGCGGGTTGGTCTACAGACCGTCCCACAGGATAGTCCCCTGGGAAGACTGCAGGGCACGGACAATCTCATTACCTTCCACACCGAGGTTTACAATGAAACACCTCTGGTCTTGCAAGGCCGTGGCGCGGGCGTCCATGGTACTGCGGCCGGTGTGGTTGCAGATATCGTGGCACTGGCCCGTTGCCGGAAATAAGCCACAGCTTTCGACCACCAAACTTCTCCACCCCACCGTTTACCTTCATTAAGCTATGTCTCGTATACCCGTCGGAATCCTTGGCGCTACGGGCGCCGTTGGACAACGTTTCATCTCTCTGCTTGTCGATCATCCCTGGTTTGTAATTACCGACCTGCTGGCATCCGAGCGGTCGGCGGGCAAGCTGTATGGCGAAGCCGTAACCTGGATTCTGGATACGCCCTTGCCGGAGCACATCGCGGAAATGTCGGTGAAGCTGGTGAAACCCGGGCAGGCGGAGGCCAGGGTCTTGTTCTCGGCATTGCCGGCCGAGCAGGCGCTGGAAGTGGAGCCGGCCTTCGCTGCAGCCGGGCATTTTCTCTTCTCCAACGCATCGGCCTATCGTATGGCAGAAGATGTGCCACTGGTCATTACCGAGGTGAATCCCGAGCATCTGGAGTTAGTGCGGGTGCAGCAGCAACGTCGCGGCTGGGAGGGGTTCATCGTCTGCAATGCCAATTGCACGGCCACGCATCTCGTCGGTGCGCTGCATCCCCTGCAGCTTGCCTTTGGTCTGGACAAGGTTTTCGTCGCCACATTCCAGGCGGCTTCGGGCGCCGGCTATCCGGGCGTGCCTTCACTCGATCTCATCGACAATATCGTGCCCCACAATTATGGTGAAGAACAGAAAGTCGAGACAGAACCGTTGAAGATTATGGGGACTTATGCCAACGGCAGCATCAAGCCGGCCGAGTTTGTCATCAGCGCCCATTGTCATCGAGCACCCGTTGTCGATGGCCACTTCGAGGCTGTGTCAGTTGGGTTGCAGAGGGAAGCCACATTGGACGACGTCATTGAGGCTTTTCAGAGCTATCGTCGCCTGCCGCAGGAACTGGGATTGCCGAGTGCACCCGATCCGGCTGTTGTGGTGGTGAAGGGAGTGAACCGACCCCAACCCCGCCTCGATCGTATGACCGGTCGGGGTATGGCGACGGTCGTGGGGCGTATACGTCCCTGTAACCTGCTCGACTGGCGTTTTGCTTTGCTCGGACACAATACCATCCGCGGTGCAGCGGGTGGTTCGGTGCTCAATGCCGAGTTCATGGTGCACCAGGGATATATCCCAAGCTGATCCTGGTTCCCCGCTCTGGTCTACTCTCAAGCTCACTACCCATTGACAAGCAGTCATGTCCCTACACAGCTTGTACGAACTCACCGGCGATTTCGTCATCTATCGCAATCTGGAACCTTACGACACGCGCGTTCCGGGACTCCAGCAAGCGTGGTCAGCCATGGGCCTTCCCGACAACACCGTCGTTCGCAAACGGGACCCACTTTATCCCCAGGCGGCCACCTGGCTTCTCCAACAGATTCACGCAATCCATGCGCCCCACACGCGGCCTTGCGAACTGCTGCTTATTGGCGATACGGAAGGCAACGACGGTGCGGCGTTCTGGCGCCTCAAGACACATACGGGCTGGGCAGGGACGGCCTTCATTGGGAGCGAGAAACCTCACGAGGCCGCTTCGGCCGTGTGGAAAGATGAGATCTTCGTGACCAACCGCTGGCAGGGAATAGCCCGCTGGCTCTGCGAGTTGGAGGAGCGCAATCTGGCCATTGACGAGCGGACCATCGCGATAGTCGATATCGACAAGACGGCCCTGGGGGCGCGGGGACGAAACCACCGGCCCATCGATGCTGCCCGCCTGAGCGCGCTGACGGCTACGGTGACCCAGGCTCTGGGCCCAGACGCGGATCTCGAAGAGTTTGCCCGGATCTATCATGAACTCAATCAATCGACTTACCACGATCTGACGGGAGACAATCAGGACTACCTGGCCTACATTTGTATTATGGTTGGGGCAGGGCTTATACCGCTGAACGAGCTCAAGGCCAGGCATGACGAAGGTCGACTCAATGCTTTTGTGGATTTCATTTCCTCAGTAGAGGCTCAGGCAGAGAAGCTGTCCAGACCTTTGATGACCGTGCACCGGGCTGTGTATGAGAGTTATCGGGCCGGAGATCCTACCCCTTTCAAGGACTTTCGGCGCAACGAGTTCCGGGCCACCGTGGCGGCAATGGGGCATCTGCCAGACGATGTTTCTGAGACACTGCGCGCGCAGGAGGAGATCTGTCTCACCCGAGAGGTATGGGATGCGTGCCGGTGGCTGCAGGAGCGAGGTGTTCTGATTGCCGCTTTGTCGGATAAGCCTGATGAAGCTTGTGCCCCGGATCCTGCCGAGTCCGATCCTACCCTTCGTCCAATTCATCGCACACCTACTCATCTTCTCGGACAGGCCCTTTCGATATAGTGGTGTATTACGGATAGAGGTTATGTCAATTATTGTGGTGCGCTTAGGGGTCGCTTCTGGGGAATCCCTGGACTTCGGGGATAGATTTCTGGTGTCGCGTCGACCTTACGTAGCAAGACGATGTAGCGCTGTTCGGGCGTATTTTTCAGGGGGGTGGATTCGATAG
>RFJM01000271.1 GCA_003694905.1 Caldilineae bacterium | reverse complement strand
GCCGTGGGCCTGGGCGATCTCCGCAGGAGTGGCACCGTCGCGCAGGGCCTTGAGGAACGCGGCCGGGTCGAGTCCTACCGTATCGGCTGCGATACGGGTCCAGGCCATACCCGTGCGTATCTGCCGGACACAATCGGGCTGGGGCGGCCGGCGGAAGCGCAGGGGCAGGCCCTGGTGGACAAAGCGGTCGATAAGCCGCGCTCCGGCCTTGTTCCACACGTTTTGCAGGGCCGCGATGACGTCGTCGATCGCGACACCCTGTTCTGTGGCGAGCTCGGCCGGGGTCTTGCCGCTGCGCAACGACTGCACGAAGGCATCGGGTTCCATGCCCAGCGTCTCGGCCGCGGCTTTCAGCAGAGCCTGCTCGAGCCTGACCATCGGACCGGGAGGAGAGGCGGCACCCGTCGCCTCACCCTGGGCGAAGGCGGCGGTGGGCATGAGGGTGAGCAGGAGCAGCATCACCAGACTTAAGAGAACAACGCGATGTTTGAGCATAACGTACCTCCTTGATATAGGGGATGGGGATGTTGACGGTTTCATTGTGGCATCCCTTTGTAAAGAATGTTTTATGGGAGTGTTTCGAGTTCATGAGAAAACGTGGCGGGGCCGGGGCGCCGCGGCCGCGCGTTGGCTTCGATCGGCACGCAAGAAGAACACGACTTCGCTCTGTGGCTTACCGACAAATCGCCTGCATTGCGGTATGCTTGCAGCACATGAACTCGTCTGATACCATATGATCCAACCCTCTCACATCTGCCAAAACCATGTTTGATTCACCGGCTGCGGTTGGCGATGCCCTTGCCGCCCAAAACTACATTCCCTCCGACAGCATTTGTACGGTCCTTTATCTGGCCGAGCATCTCGGCAAGCCCATCCTGGCCGAAGGGCCGGCCGGCGTGGGCAAGACCGAGCTGGGCAAGGTCTGGGCTGCGGCCACCGGCCGGCGTTTGATCCGCCTGCAGTGCTACGAAGGCCTGGATGAAACGAAGGCTCTGTACGAGTGGGAGTATGCCAAGCAGATGCTCTACACCCAGCTTTTGCGGGACAAGCTGGGCGAAGTGACGAAGGATGCGGCCAACCTGCGCGAGGCAGCCGACCGCATCGCCGAAGAAGAAGAGATCTTCTTCTCCGAGCGATTTCTGCTCCCCCGCCCCTTGCTGGCCGCCCTTACCTCCGATCAACCCGCGGTGTTGCTCATCGATGAAATCGACCGGGCCGATGCCGAGTTCGAGGCCTTTTTGCTGGAGGTGCTCAGCGACTTTCAGGTCTCGGTACCTGAGCTGGGAACCATCCGCGCCCGGCATCAACCCATGGTCATCCTCACATCCAATAACACCCGCGAGCTTTCGGAAGCCCTCAAACGGCGTTGTCTCTACCTCTTTCTGGATTACCCCACACCTGAGTCCGAACTGCGCATCGTGCGTCTGAAGGTGCCAGATCTGGCACCCAAACTGGCGCGACAGGCCGTCGAACTGGTCCAGCAGTTGCGCCACATGGATTTGAAAAAGCACCCCAGTATTTCCGAGACGCTGGATTGGGCGCGCTCGTTGCTCATGCTCAACACCGACCATATCGACGAACGCACGCTGGAGACCACCATCACCGTGCTGCTCAAGCACGAAAGCGACATCGAACGGGCGCGGCGGCTCCTCCGGCGGCGTAGCGGGGGCGAGATGCGCGACCTGCCGCCTCCCTGGAAGAACTGACACCACCTGGAGATCGTACCATGTTGTCCCTGGCCAGTGCCCAACGACTGCGCGACGCGGGCCTGCGTTGGGAACCCGCCGAGCTCGATTTCTTCGGCATCCCCCTGCCGGGACTCGACAACCAGGTCTTCGTACTGACCAACATGACGGTGATGCTCGAACCGATTCAGGAGCGCATGAGCATCACCTTCCACGGCACGACCGAATGGGCGCTCGACCACATCTGGGTGGGCGAAGCCATCTGGATCCCGCGTGAAGAACAATTGCGTGACCTGATCGAGGAGCGTCTGGTAGGCGAACAAGACGCCGGCCTGCGCCTGACCACCGCCCCGCTCGGCTATCGCTGTGAACTGCGCCTTCATGGCGTTACTCATTGCTTCGAGGCATTCGATGCCAGCGAAGCCTATGCCGCCGCCCTCCTCTACCTGCTGGAACATCGGCCCGAGCCCTCGAAGCGCTGAGCCCCTGCTTGAGTACCGGATATCCCCCTCGGTGCGACACCGGGCGCCCCCCTTTTGCTGACAAGTCCCATGGAACAACGCCTGATCGATTTCATCACCGGCTTGCGTGCGGCCGGCGTGCGCATCTCGCTGGCCGAAAGCGCCGATGCCTGGCGGGCTATCGAACTGCTCGGCGTCAAGGATCGCGAACAGTTTCGGCGCTCCCTGGCGGCGACCCTGGTCAAAGACCCCGCCGACATCCCCATCTTCGAGCGTCTCTTCCCCCTCTACTTCGGGGGCGAGGTCCCCCCGACGGTCGACCTCACCCAGGATCTCAGTCCCGACCAGCAGGAGATGCTTCGGCGGGCGCTCGAGAACCTGCGCGATCGGCTAAGCGACATGCTGGAGCGCCTGCTGCGGGGCGAGCCTCTGCGGCCGGAAGAGCTGCGCCAGGCCGGCGAGAATGTGGGGCTGGAAAACGCCAATCATCCCTACCAGCAGAAGTGGTTCACCCGGCGAATGCTGAGCGAAATGGGCTTTGAGCGCCTGTTGCAGGAGATCGAGGCACTGCTGAACGAGCTGGCCCGGCAGGGTATGGACCCCATCGAGGCCCAGCTCCTGGCCCAGGGTATCTCCGAGAATCTCGATGCCTGGCGCGAGCAGATCGCCAACTACGTTGGCGGTCAGATCGCCCGCAATCAGGTCGATCAGGTGCAGCCGCGGCCCTCCATGGAGGACCTGATGGAGCGCCCTCTGCGCAGTCTCTCCGAGGCCGAAGCCGAGATCCTGCGCGAGCAGATGCGGAGACTGGCGGCCCATTTACGCTCGCGAGCCGCCCTGCGCAGGAAGCGCGGCAAGAAAGGAACGCTCGATGCCAAGGGAACCCTGCGCGCCAACCTGCGCTATGCCGGTGTGCCATTGGACGTTCGCTGGAAGAAACGCAATCTCAAACCGCGCCTCTGCCTGATCTGCGATGTCTCCACCTCCATGAGGCCTGTGGTCGAGTTCATGTTGCGGCTGATCTACGAACTGCAAGACCAGGTAGCCCAGGCCCGCTCTTTTGCCTTCATCGCCGATATGCACGAGATATCGGACGACTTCGCCGAGCACCGGCCGGATGTCGCCGTACGTACCGTACTTACACGCCTGCAACCCGGCTATTACAACACCAGCTTGGGCCATAGTCTGGATACCTTTAGCAAACACTACCTCAGTGCGGTGGACCAGCGCACGACACTCATCTTTGTTGGCGACGCGCGCAACAACTACAACAATCCCCGCCTCGACCTGATGGAGATGCTACAACGCCGCGCCCGGCGCATCCTCTGGCTCACCCCGGAACCGGAACCCATGTGGGGGACCGGTGACAGCGATATGTGGGAGTATCTGCCCTATATCGACCGGGTCGAGCACGTGGAGAATCTCAACGATCTGGTGCGGGCGGTTGATCATATTCTGTCTACGCCCTGACGACCATGCGTACACCGGAGGACCTGGCCCGCTATCTGCTGGAAAATGGCATTGACGCCGAGTTGCTCCGCGATGTGGGCGACACGCCCACGGTCGAAGCCGCGGCCCGCGCCCTGGGCGTGAGTCCGCAGGAAATCCTCAAGACGCTGATCTTCTTCTGTCGGGGAGAGCCGTACGCGGTCATCGGCCACGGCACGGAGCCCATCTCCGATCGCGCCCTGGCCGATTACTTCGGAGTGGGCAAACGACAGATCCGACTGGCGCGGGCGCCGCAAGTGCTGGAGCTGACAGGCTATGCCGTGGGGGGCGTACCGCCGTTTGGCCATCGCACGCGCTTGCCCACCCTGGTGGACCGGGGGATTCTGTCCTTCCCGGTGGTGTACGGCGGTGGTGGTGACGACCACACGATGTTGAAGATCACGCCGGCCGAGCTTGTACGGGTGACCGATGCCACGCCTGTGGAGCTGAATCATCGCTAACGCGGGGCGAACAGCGAACAGTTTTGGGTAGCAGGCCAACCACGTTGGCCGTCTCTTGGGTAGGCCTCTTTTCGGCTTTTCGGCGCCGCCCCGCAGGGAAAAGGCTACCCGCAGGGAGAGTGTCAACCTATCTTCCTATCTTCCGAGGCGCGTTTCAGTTTTGGGGCGGCCGGGGGGCAGCACCCCCCGGAAAAAGCTGCGGCCACACACAACCGGGCAAACCGCCACCGTTTCAGCTTGGCAAGCGGCGCTGCTCAGGGCTGGCGGCGGCGCCAGGCTGG
>RFJM01000270.1 GCA_003694905.1 Caldilineae bacterium | reverse complement strand
CCTCCGGCCGTACGAGACCGCAATGCTGATTTCTGCCTCGCCTAGGACACACCTGTCGCACACCACTCCCCGCCCGACGGTTGAGTCGCGCGACCATGATTCCTCCCCACACGCGAGGCAACCACCGAACACAGAGCCTCGAAGGTTCTTGCTACCTCCGAGGCTCTGTCGGTGAGACCAGGCAAGCTGGCTCAGGCCGGTTTTCGTACCAACACGGGCTGTCGGGCGGCCTTCACCTCGTCCAGGCGGCGCACGGGTGCAGCATGCGGCGCTTCGTGCAGGAGTTCGGGCTGTGTGCGAGCCTCTTGGGCGATGGCGGTGAGGGCGTCGACAAAGGCCTCTATCGTCTCCTTACTCTCTGTCTCGGTGGGTTCGATCATCAGCGCCTCGGGCACGATGAGGGGGAAGTAGATGGTAGGGGGATGGAAGCCGTAGTCGATGAGTCGCTTGGCGATGTCCAGGGTATGGATGTCTTCGGCGCCTTTGAGTTTGCCCTGGATTATGACCTCGTGCATGCAGGTTCGGTCGCCATGGGGAATAGGATAGTCACCCCGCTCCCTGACGAGGGCCTGCAAGTAGTTGGCATTCAGGACCGCATCTTCGCTCACACGGCGGAGGCCCTCGGCGCCATGCATGCGGATGTAGGTGTAAGCCCGTACCATGACCCCGAAATTGCCGTGGAAGCTCCGCACGCGGCCGATGCTCTTTTCCGGCCACACCCAGTGATAGCCCTTGTCCTCATCCAGCGCCACCAGCGGGCCCGGCAGGTAGGGCGCGAGCTCGGCCACCACGCCCACAGGGCCCGAACCGGGGCCACCACCGCCGTGGGGTGTGCTGAAAGTCTTGTGCAGATTGAAATGCATCACGTCGATGCCCAGATCCCCCGGCCGGCAGATCCCCATGATGGCGTTGAGGTTAGCTCCGTCGCCATAGACCAGACCGCCGGCTTCATGGACCAGCTCACAGACTTCGACGATGTGCTGCTCGAACAGACCCAGTGTGCTGGGATTGGTGATCATGAGGCCAACAACCGTATCGTCCAGCGCGGCGCGCAGGGCTTCCAGGTCCACATTGCCGTTGGCATCGCTGGGCAACTCCACCACCTCCAGGCCGCTCATGGTGGTGGAAGCAGGATTGGTGCCGTGGGCAGAGTCGGGGACCAGGATCTTGGTGCGGTGGCCCTGGCCACGGGCGATCTGGGCCGCGCGCATGATCAGCACCCCGGTCAGCTCCCCGTGGGCGCCGGCCGAGGGTTGCAGGCTGACGGCGTCGAAGCCCGCGATCTCACCCAGCATCTCCTGCAATTCGTACATCAGCTGCATGGCACCCTGCACGGTGGCCGGATCCTGCAAGGGATGAATGTCGGCAAAGCCGGGCAATCGCGCCGCGCGCTCGTTCACCTTGGGGTTGTATTTCATGGTGCAGGAGCCCAGCGGATAGAAGCCGATGTCCACCGCGTAGTTTTTCTGGCTCAGCCGCACGTAGTGCCGCACCACCTGCTGTTCGCTCACCTCCGGCAGGGGGAGATCCTCGCGCAGTAGATCTTGAGGAATAGGCGTTTCGGGCACATCGGGGTCGGGCAGATCCACCCCGCGGCGGCCGGGTTGGCTGAGATCATAGATGAACTGTTCCATCACAACGACACCTCCAGGGGAATGACTTCCTGGCCGACTTCCCTCAAAGCATCAACCAGGTCGTCGATCTCGGCACGGGTGTTCATCTCGGTGACGCAAAGCAACATGGCATCCCCCAGATAGGGGTAATCCTGCGAGAGATCGTAACCGCCGACGATGCCGTATTCTTCCAGCAGGAAGCGGTTGATTTCCGAAACCGGCCGCGGGCAGCGGATGGCGAATTCCTTGAAGAAGGGCTTGCCGTTGACCAGCTCATACCCCTCCAGTTCGGCGATGCGAGAGGCCGCGTAATGGGCCTTGTGCCAGCACAGCTCGGCCACCTTGCGCAGCCCGTGCTTGCCCATGACCGCGAGATAGGTGGCCGCGGCCAACGCGTTCAAGGCCTGGTTGGTGCAGATGTTGCTGGTGGCTTTGGCCCGGCGGATGTGCTGCTCGCGGGTGCTGAGGGTGAGGACATAGCCACATGCACCGGCCGCGTCGGTCGTTTCGCCCACCAGGCGGCCGGCGGAGCGCCGTACCAGGTCGCCGCGGAAGGCGAACATACCCAAATAGGGACCGCCGAAGCTCAGGCTGTTGCCCAGGCTCTGGCCCTCGGCGGTAACGATGTCTGCGCCGTATTCGCCCGGCGGTGTGAACAGCCCCAGGGCGATGGGGTCTGTCGCTACCGAGAGCAGGGCGCCGTGGGCGTGTACGGCATCGGCCAAGTCCTGCATCTCCTGGCCGCTGTGTAGCTCGCCGAGAAAATCGGGATTCTGCACGATCACCAGGGCCGTATCGTCGTCGCACATCTGGAGTAGGGCATGGAAATCATTTTCCTTTTCTTCATCGCCCACGATGGTCAAGCCCATGCCCTGAGTGTAAGTACGTAACACGGCACGATACATGGGATTCACGGTGGGTGAGACCACAACTTTCCTGCGCTTGCGCCGGTGTACATTCAAGGCCATGATGGCGGCCTCGGCCACCGCGGTGGCGCCGTCGTAGTGACTGGCATTGGCCACATCCATGCCGGTCAGGGCCGCCACCATGCTCTGATACTCGAAGGTTGCCTGCAGGGTTCCCTGGCTGATCTCGGGCTGGTACGGCGTGTAGGCCGTGTAGAACTCATTGCGGCTGACGACCATGTCGACGACCGCGGGGATGAAATGGCGATACGCACCTGCGCCCAGGAAGCAGGCGAAGTGCCCCAAGCTGGCATTCTCGGCTGCCATCTCCTCCAACTCGCGCATGATCTCCATCTCGGTCAGAGGCTCGGGCAGCTGGAGGGTGGGAAAACGGTATTCCTCGGGTATGTCTTGAAAGAGGTCGCCGACCTCTGAGACGCCGATGGCCGCCAACATGGCCCGGCGGTCGGCGTCGGTGTGGGGTGTGAAGCGCATTATCCTTCCTCCCGCTCCTCGATGTAGGTCTCGTAGGCAGCCTGGTCCATCAATTCGTCCAGTTCGCTCAGGTTGCTGGGCGCGATTTTGAAGAACCAGGCAGCGCCAAAGGGATCCTCGTTGACCAGTTCAGGCGAGTCCTCTAGCGCTTCATTGACGGCCACGATCTCTCCCGAAACGGGAGCGTAGACATCGGCCGCCGCCTTGACGGATTCGACCACTGCTACGGCGTCGCCGGCGCTGACGGTTGCTCCCACTTCGGGTAACTCGACATAGACCACATCCGAAAGCTGATCTTGGGCGTAGTCGGTGATACCACAGACCACCAGGTCATCTTCCAGGCGGGCCCATTCATCGTTTTCTGTATACCTGGCGTCGGAATCGAATTTGTACGACATGATACTCTCCTTATTTGCTTGAAAAAGAGAAAGGGGACAGGACAAAAGGCTCTAGCGCCTGTAGACAGGCATGTAGAAAGGTCGCTTGACGACCTTTGCTTTCCTGGGTTTGCCGCGAATGAGCACCTCCAGTTCGGTATCGAGTCGGTGGTAGGGGGCAGGGACATAAGCAAGGGCCAGGAACTTGTCCAGGGTGGGGGATTTCATGCCGGTGGTGACCCAGCCGATAGTCTGGCCATTCGCGGCCACCGGATAATGCTCCCGTGGGACCCCTCTTTCCACCATCTCCAGCCCCACCAGCCAGCGTTGCGGCCCTTCCAGCTTGGTCTTGAGCACCGCCTCACGCCCGAGCCAGGGCCCCTTGTCCCAATCGCACACCCAGCTCAAGCGAGCCCCCACAGGCTCCACTTCCGCAGAGATCTCATGCCCGTAGAGCGGGAGACAGGCTTCGAAGCGAAGACTATCGCGGGCTGCCAGCCCACACGGGAGCAGACCTTGGTCTGCGCCTGCTTCCAGCAGCAACTCCCACATGGCCGCGGCTTTCTCGGCCGGGAAGAACAGCTCATAGCCGTACTCACCGGTGTAGCCTGTGGCACCGATGAGGGTCTCGATCCCGGCTACCTGGGCCTGCGCCGCAGTGTGGAAGGCCATCTGCCCCAGGTCGTAGTCGGTGAGTTTCTGCAGGACGGTTTGTGCTCTGGGGCCTTGCAGCGCCAGCATGTAAGTGGTATCTGACTCGTCGATAAGGTCGCAGTCGAAGGACGCCATGTGGGTGTCGAGCCAGAAGAGGTCCTTTTCGCGATTGGCCGCATTAACCACGATCCACCAGGAGTCGGGCAAGCGGTAGATAAAGATATCGTCGACGAAAGTTCCATCCTCGTAGCAAAGGAAGCTGTACTCCGCGTCCCATACCTTCATGCGACTCACGTCACGTGGCTGCACATACTGCAGAAAGACCTCGGCATCACGCCCGACCAGGCGGAATTGCCCCATGTGGTCGATGTCGAAGAGTCCGGCAGCCGAGCGCACCGCTTCATGCTCGACCATGGGGCCGGTCGGATACTGGACCGGTAGCTCGTAACCGGCAAAGGGAACCATGCGCCCACCACGGGCGATGTGGCGCTCGTACAACGCAGTACGTTTCAACTCGGTCACTTTGACACCTTCTTTGGGTTGAGCATAGGGGATAGAGAGATTTGTTTCAGCCGGCGCCGGTATAGCGGTAGTTGTCTCTTCCCCTCCCTGCCGGGAGCGAGGACAGAAAGAGCCTTGCCCGCAAAAATCCGGCTCGTCTCTGTCCTGGAACCTGAGAGTTTGGCAGACCGGCGGCAGGGTGCCGGCTGCTTACCCCTTCGGTGAAGGCATCGGACGGCGATGCCTTGCTCTCCAGAGAGCTGTCCGCATGCGATCCTTTTGCCTGAGAGATTGGCTCCTATGTCCGGCTCACACAGGAGCTTGCCCCTTCGGCGATCAATCCGCGATTGATTCTCTCTCGCATGCTTCGGCCAGCATGTATGATGTTTGTGCGGGTTCAGTTTAGCAGGGCTTTGCGGTTTCGTCAATGCTTCGGCCCGCTCGGGTGCGCTTCAAAACAGGGGCAGCCGGTGCGCCGGGCCGGTAAGGTCCTCCCTTGCGGGGAGCGCGCCCGCATCTGCGGCCTTGGCCGGCGAGGCAGGCGGCCGGGGTTTCAGCTTCTGGGGCAGGGCTGCATGTGGGACGGGCTTTCCAGCCCGTCCGCATACCTGAACACAAGGCACGACACGCCAAGCCGAAGCGGTGGGGAGCTGTCCGGTTGGATGTAGCCGCGACGTTTCCGGGGCGGCGCCGCCCGCGAGCTGCCCCCAAATTGAAACGCACCCCTGACGGCGCGCGTCATTGTCAAAGCGTCATGGCTGTGCTAAGATCAAGGCCGCATTCATCGCATTTATCCTTCATCATTTATTCTCTTGTTCTCGCTCCGGCGAAAAACAACTGAATATCAGTCAACGGGAATCTTCTCATGACACTCGATCGTATTTTCCGATTCATCGGCCTTATCGTATTCGCTATTATCGGGTGGCAGACGGGCATTATCATCACCCAATCCCCAAATCCTCTCAACGACCTGAACGCGCTGAAGTACACGGTACCCCTGAGCCTTCTCGGTGCCCTTCTCGGCTGGGTGATCGCTCCCTGGCTGACGACCCGCCCGGCCAGCGCGGCCATTCGCACCGTGCGCCAGATCCCCGTCGAGGATGTGGTGGCCGGTGCCATCGGGCTGGCACTGGGTCTATTGCTGGCCGCACTGCTGGCCGTTCCATTGACGCAGTTGCCCGAGCCGTTCGGCTCTATTCTCCCCTTCGTAGGCAGCATCATTTTCGGCTACTTGGGGGCCATGGTAGCAGTGTTGCGAGGGGGGGATATCGTGCGGCTACTGGCCCGAACTCGCCGCGGCGGTATCTCGTCCGGAACGGCTAAGAGCCGTGACTTTCGGGCTGCCGGCCCTCGCCCCCTTCTCCTCGACACCAGCGTCATCATTGACGGCCGCATCGCGGACGTAGCCAAAACGGGCTTCCTGGCCGGCCCCCTGCTGGTTCCCCGCTTCGTGCTCAACGAGCTTCAGTACATTGCCGATTCACCCGACCAGTTGCGCCGCGCCCGTGGCCGCCGTGGTCTCGAGGTCCTGGACGAACTCCAGAGTCTTGACTCGCCCATTCTCGAGATCGTGGACCTGGACACGCCCAAGGCGAAAGATGTGGACGAAAAGTTGGTAATTCTGGCCCGCGAGCATGATTTCGCCATCATGACCAACGACTACAACCTCAATCGCGTGGCGGCTCTCCAGGGCCTGACCGTGCTCAATCTCAACGAGATGGCAAACGCCATGAAAGCCATCTATCTGCCCGGTGAAACGCTGCGCCTGCGCATCATCCAGGAAGGCAAGGAACCCGGCCAGGGCGTGGGCTATTTGGATGACGGCACCATGGTTGTCGTTGAAAACGGCGAAGCGCTCATCGGCCGTGAAGTCGATCTCACCGTGACCAAAGTGCTGCAAACCAGCGCCGGGCGCATGATCTTTGCCGTGCCCTCCACCGACAAATGAGTAGAGAGAAGCCACTATGACCCTACGCGTCTATAATACCCTCACCCGCAAGAAAGAGACCTTCGAAACCCTGGAGCCGGGCGTCGTGCGCATGTACGTTTGCGGCCCCACCGTCTACGACGATGCCCACATCGGCCATGGTATGTCCGCGGTCGTTTTCGATACCATACGCCGCTACCTGGAATACAAGGGCTACAAGGTTCGTCACGTCATGAACTTCACCGACGTGGACGACAAGATCATCAACCGCGCCCGAGAAACCGGCCAGGACCCTTTCAAGCTCGCGGCCCACTACATCGACCGTTTCCAGGAGCACATGCGCGACCTGAACATCCTTGTCCCCACGGTCATGCCCCGCGTCTCCAACACCATCGAGGAGATCCTCGACATGGTGCAGACGCTGATCGACAAAGGGTATGCATACGAATCGGAAGGAGACGTGTATTTCCGCGTGCGCAAGGATGAGGACTACGGCAAGTTGAGTCGCCGCAAAATCGAACACGCCGTGAGCAGTGCCCGTGAGCGGTTCGGTGACGAACTCAAGGAAGACGAGGCCGACTTTGCTCTGTGGAAAGCCCAAAAGGCGCCCGATGAGCCCGCCTGGTCCAGCCCGTGGGGGCTGGGACGCCCCGGCTGGCACATCGAGTGCTCGGCCATGGCCCGCCGCTACCTGGGCGAAACCATCGACATCCACGGTGGGGGCAACGACCTGGTCTTCCCCCATCACGAAAACGAGATCGCCCAGAGCGAAAGCTGCAATGGCGCGCCCCTGGCCCGCTATTGGCTGCACAACGGCATGCTACAATTGCGTGGCGAGAAGATGTCCAAATCCCTGGGCAACATGGTCACCATCGAGGAGTTCCTGGCCGAGCATGAGGCCGACGTATTTCGGCTGCTCATCCTCAGTTCTCACTATCGCAAGCCCCTGGCTTACGATGATGAAGTGGTAGAGCAGGCAAAGCGCGGCCTCGATCGCCTGCATAGTGCCCTGCGCCCGGCCGGCGGTGATCTGGTCGAGGGGCAAGCCGTGGAGACCCTGGCCCAGGCCTGCGCCACCGCGCGTGAGCGATTTGAGCAGGCCATGGACGACGACTTCAACACCGCTGCTGCCCTCGGCCACCTCTACGATCTGGTCAAGGCCATCAATACCGCCCGAGATGCCGGCGTAGGCGGCGAACCCTTCCGCCAGGCCCAGCAGACCTTGGTCGAACTCTGCCATGTGCTGGGCCTGCGCATGGAGCGCGAGGAGGCAGCCGGGATCAGCGATGCTGCGCCTTTCGTGCAACTCCTCGTCGATGTGCGCCAGGAATTGCGTGCCATCAAGCAGTGGGCGCTGGCCGACCTCATCCGTGACCGCCTGAGTGAGTTGGGTGTAGTGTTGGAGGACAGCCGCGAGGGCACCACCTGGCGTTGGCGCTGAACTGGTAGCGAACGGCGACAACATGACGGCAAAACGCTCACAGAAGGGTAAGCGCGACAAGCCCGGCCGCGGCGAATGGTTGTACGGCCGTCAGTCCGTGCGCGAGACGCTGCGGGCCGGGCGCCGTGTATTTTACGGTCTCTACCTGGCACAGGGCCTCAAACCTTCGCCTCTCGTGAGCGAAGTGCAGACCCTGGCCCGAGCGAAAAACATTCCCCTGCACAGGGTCGAACGCCGCCAGCTCGACGAGTGGCTGGGTGGGGTCAACCATCAGGGACTGGCTCTTCATACCTCCCCCTACCCGTATGCCGGCCTCGATCAAGTCCTCCAACTGGCCCACCAACGTGGCGAGCCCCCCCTCATCCTCTTGCTGGACCGCGTCCAGGACCCGCAGAACCTGGGTAGTCTCCTGCGGACCGCCGAGGCATGTGGCGTCCACGGTATCGTCATTCCCAAGCATCGGGCCGCCGGGATCACCCCGGCAGTGGTGAATAGCTCGGCCGGGGCCGTGGCCCACCTGCTGATCTGCCAGGAGACCAACCTCACCACCACCATCGAGCGCCTGAAACAGGAAGGCATATGGGTGGTAGGCCTGGAGAAAGATCCCCGTGCCCAATCGCTCACGGCGAGCGATTTGAGCGGTCCCCTGGCAGTCGTAGTCGGTTCGGAGGGCTACGGCCTGGGCCGATTGGTGAGCGAGCGGTGTGACTGGCTGGTGGCCCTGCCCATGGTTGGGCAGATCAATTCCCTTAATGCAGCCGTTGCCGGCTCAATTGTTCTCTATCGCATTTTGGAGCAACGACTCGCCCGTCTGCAGGACCGCAGTACCAAAGCGGCACAGTCTAGACCCGAGTGACGTATTCGCCGGTCTCGGTGTTCACCCGAATGCGGTCGCCGGCTTCGACAAAAAGGGGTACCTGCACGCGCAGACCCGTCTCGGTCGTGCACCACTTGCTCGGAGCATTGGCGGTATCGCCGGCAAAGCCGGGTTCTGCTTCAACCACTTCCAGATCGACGGTACTGGGCAATTCGATGCTGATGGGTTCCCCCTCGTAAGTTTCCAATTTTATTTCCATGCCATCGACCAGATAGTTGACGCTATCGCCGAGTTGCTCGGCCTTGAGCATCGTCTGCTCGAAGGTCTCGTTGTCCATGAAATAATAGAACTGGTCGTCGTGATACAGGTATTGCACGGTGGCATGGTCGAGCCGCACGTCCTGTACACGCTGACCGTTGGGGAAAGTCTTCTCGATGGTGGCGCCGCTGCGCAGATTCCGCACCTTCACGCGAATGGTGGCGCTGCCACGCGCCATTTTGCGATGTTCGTAGTCAAGCACGCGATAGAGTTCGCCGTCGAGCGTAAAGATCACGCCTTTGCGGAGCTGTTCGACTCCAATCATTATGGTAGTAGCCTCCAGAACATAAAATAACCGCGCCCATGGGGCATGGCTGAACTCATTGTAGGGAAATGCGAGGATTTGGTCAAAAACCCGGACCCATAGGGCAACCTTTGGTTCTCGGCTCGACCAGCCGGCGCCCTGCAAGACCCGCCGGGTCCCGCGTCGTTCATCGCCCGCCGCCAGTGGTTGCCCGGCAATGGGGACAGATGGGCCGTCTATCCCAGGCCACCCATGGGTGCGTTCCAAGAAGGGGGTGCCAGGTCCGTCAGGCAGACCTGCCGTTTGTCCGCTTGGGTTGGGCCGCGCGCTTGCGGGTGAAACACGGATTTGCCGCCACCCCTCTCCCGATTCGCCAAGCCATTCACCACCTGCTATACTGTTGGTTTGGACGCGAACGTCTACTCCTTTCCCGTATCCGAACGTTTCATGACCTGGTCCCTTCGCTCGCAACAACTCAGGCTGCTGGAACAAGAAAGCGGCACCGTCTATAAGGATTGGGGCGGCCGGCTGGCCGTGGCCCTTGCCTTCCCCAATACCTACTACGTAGGCATGAGCTCGCTGGCGCTGCAGATTCTCTACCGGCGTTTCAACGAGCATGCCGATGTGGTCTGTGAGCGCGTTTTCTGGGACAAGGGTGGCGCTCAGGCCGGCAGGCCTTTGCTCACACTGGAGTCAGGCCGAGCAGTCAGCGATGCCCACGTCTGGGCTTTCACCATTTCCTACGAGATGGACTACTTCAACGTGGTGGAGATGCTCCGCCAGGCGGGGCTGCCGCCCCTGGCGCGCGAGCGGGATGAATCCTGGCCGCTGCTCGTCGCAGGGGGACCGGGGATCACCATGAATCCAGAACCAATGGCGCCGTTCTTCGATGCCATTGTCGTCGGCGAGGGCGAGGAAATCATCGACGATCTGCTGGTAGTCTTCCGCGAAGGGATCGAGGCCCCGCGGCCGGAACTGCTGGCCGCCCTGGATCGGCTGCCTGGGGTCTACGTCCCCGCGCTGGTCCCTCCGCTCAGCGAGCAAAGCGCGCCGTATCGGCGTATCAAACGCCTGTGGGTGCGCAATCTGGAGGTCTACCCGCCCATCAGCAGCCTGTACACGCCGGAAACAGAGTTTCAGGGCATGCATCTGATGGAGATCGCGCGGGGATGTGGGCGAGGATGTCGCTTCTGCCTGGCAGGCTACGTCTATCGCCCGCCCCGCGAACAGCCCCTGGAACGGCTGTTGGCCTGGGCCGAGGCCGGTCTGCGGCAAAACAAACGTATCGGTCTTATCAGCGCAGCCGTCTCGGATCACACGCAGATCGACGATCTGGCCACAGCGCTCTACGAGATGGGCGCCGAGATCAGCGTGTCATCTATGCGCGTCGATCCCATCTCCATCCCCCTGATCAAGGCGATGCGCGCAGGTGGCGCCCAAACCCTGACCATCGCACCTGAAGCCGGCTCGCGACGGTTGCGCAATGTCATCAGCAAGACCCAGACCGAGGAACAACTGCTCGCGGCCGTAGAACTGGCCCAGGCGCTGGACTTTCCCCAACTTAAGCTATATTTCATGATCGGCCATCCCACCGAAACCGAGGCCGACCTGGAGGAAATGGTCGCATTCATGCAGAAGGTGAGGGCAATCTTCAAGCGTCGCATCGCCATCAACGCCACTCCCTTCGTCCCCAAGGCCCACACACCCTTCCAGTGGATGCCCATGACCGACGAAAAGACGCTCAAGAAGCGCCAGACCTTCATCCAACGCCAGATGGGCCGGATGAAGATCGCCGTGCGGGCCGATTCGCCTGCCTGGGCACAGATCCAGGGGGTGCTTGCACGCGGCGATCGCAGGCTGGCCGAGGTGTTGCTGGCCCTACCGCGCTTGAGCGTGCGCGAATTCTGGGACACCATGGCGCGGCTGGGTCTGGACCGCGAGCGCTATCTGGGTGCGTGGGACCGCGAGGTGTTGCCGCCCTGGTATATCGTGGAAAGCGGCGTCAGCGACAACTTCTTCGCCTATGAATGGCGGCTGGCGCAGCGCGGCCAGATCGGTCCCAGTTGTCCGCCCGATAGCGCCGGATGCCTCACATGCCGGGTCTGCGATGAGGAATGGGCTTTTCGCTTCGCCGAAACACCCCCACAACCCTCGCCCCGCCGCCAGGCCGTCCCATTGCTCCTGCCTCCGCAGCCATGAAACGTGTACATCTACAGGCCACAACGTGAGACTGCCTCTATCCCGTGGGCGTCTCGCTTCCGTCGACCCCGTCCCCGAACAACACAACCATTATGACCAAGAAAGTACTGGTAACCGGCGGGTGCGGCTATATCGGCTCGCACACCGTACGAGAACTGCAACGACAGAACTATGATGTAGTGGTCTTCGACAACCTGGTGAAAGGCCACCGGGCCGCGGTCAGGGATGCGCCTGTCATTGTCGGCGACTTGCTCAAACCGGACGAGATTCGGGCCGTCTTCCGAGAGCATCCGGACATTGCCGGCGTTCTCCATTTTGCCGCCTACATCGAAGTAGGCGAGTCTATGCGCAACCCCGGCAAGTATTTCCACAACAACGTACAGGGGTGTGTCAATCTGCTGGACGCGATGGCAGAAGCCGGAGTGCGCTACCTGGTCTTTTCCAGCAGTTGCGCGGTCTACGGTACACCCGACCACGTGCCGGTGACGGAGGAGGAGTCGTATAAGCCCGAGAGCGTCTACGGCGCCTCAAAACGCATGGCCGAAGAAGTCATGGAATGGTATGACAGACTGAAGGGAATACGCCATACACCGTTGCGCTATTTCAACGCGGCCGGTGCCAGTTTCGACGCCCAGATCGGCGATGCCTACAAGCCGGCCACCCGCATCCTGCCCTCCCTGTTCGAGTATCTGTTGGGACAGCGCGACCGCTTCTTCATCAACGGCAACGACTATCCCACCGAAGACGGCACCTGTATCCGCGACTACATCCATGTGGATGACCTGGCCACGGCCCACATCGCCGCCCTCAACTATCTGTGGAATGGGGGCGAGAGCATGCCCTTCAATCTGGGTACGGGCCGCGGCTCGAGCAACCTCGAGATCGTCAACATGGTGCGCGAGGTGACCGGCATTGACTTCGAAGTGGAGATCGGCCCGCGTCGGCCCGGTGACGCCACCCGCATCTGGGCGGATAACACGCGCGCACGAAAGGTGTTGGGATGGACCCCGCGCTATGGTCTGCGTGAGATCGTCGAAACCGACTGGCGCTGGCATTCCACCCATCCTCGTGGATACCATGATCTTCCACAATCATAGCGAAGTCCCCTACTACACCTTCTCCAGCCTCGATGCATACCCGCGGCTGCGTCATGCCGTACTCACCCGGCAGGGTGGGGTCAGCCCTGCGCCCTGGAATAGCCTCAACCTGGGCTGGTCGGTGGGCGATGAGCGAGACAATGTCGAGACAAACTACCGGCGCTGGACGCGAGCCCTGGACATCGATCGCGCCGCACTGACAACCACCTGGCAGGTCCATGGCAACAAGATCGTTCTGGCCGATGCCCAACACATGGGCGGCGTGTTGGCCAAAGCCGACGGACTCATCACGCGCACGGCCGGCATCCCCCTGGTACAGCGCTACGCCGACTGTACCCCGATCCTGGCCTACGATCCCGAACATCACGCCTGCGGCATCGCGCACGCGGGCTGGCAGGGTACCGTGGCCCGTTGCGCCGAAGCCCTGGTCCGGGCCATGGTCGATGCTTTTGCCAGCGAGCCGGCCCGGTTGGTGACGGCCGTAGGCCCGGCTATCGGCCCCTGCTGCTACGAGGTCGGCCCGGAAGTGATCGCCGCCATCGGTGGGAGCCAGAGCGATCCGCAAACGCTGCTACGGCCTTCGCGTCCGGGTCATGCCTATCTCGACCTGTGGCAGGCCAATACCCGCCAACTGCGTGAGGCCGGAGTCCGCAAGGTCGAGGTAGCGGGCGTGTGCACCGCCTGCCATCGCCAGACCTTCTTCTCCCATCGCGGCGACCACGGCAAGAGCGGGCGTTTCGCCGCATTCATCATGCTGGAACCATAGGCTCCGGCCATGTCCACACCCCCTTCGGTTAGTGCCATGCCCCCTATTGCCGAGAACCTGCAACGAGTTCGTGAGCGCATCGCTGCGGCTGCACTGCGGGCCGGCCGCGATCCGGCCGAGATTACGCTGGTGGCCGTGACCAAAACACACCCCTGGTCTTACGTCGAGGCGGCTCTGGCGGCCGGACAACGCGACTTCGGCGAGAATCGGCCTGAAGAAGCCCATGCCAAGTTCGTGAGCGAACGGCCGCAGTCGGGCACGGCCGCGGCCGAGTGGGAAAGGCCTCGACTGCACATCATCGGCCCCATTCAGAGTCGAAAGGCAAAGATCGCATATGCGTGCCGGCCTGTGCTCATTCACAGCATCGACCGTCCCAAGATCGCGCGTAAGCTCAGCGCGCTGGCCCAGGCAGATGGCGGGCTCCTGGATATCCTCTTCGAGGTGAACGTCTCCGGGGAGGAGAGCAAGCATGGCTTCTCACCCGAAGAACTGCGCCAGGCCCTTCCCGAACTCCTGGCCCTGCCCGGTCTCGTCTCCCACGGCTTGATGACCATCCCCCCCTTCGATCCCGACCCCGAGACGGCCCGGCCCTATTTCGTGGCCCTGCGCAGTTTGCGCGATGAGCTTGCTCGGGAGTATCCTGATTGCGATTGGTCGCAGCTAAGCATCGGCATGAGCCATGACTTCGAGGTGGCCATCGCCGAAGGCGCAACCATCGTGCGTGTGGGTTCGGCTATCTTCGGCCCCCGCACCTGAGTCCCTCTCCTTATCCCATCTCCACACACATCCTACCGGTCCCAACATGTTCGAGAATCAGACGATCAGCTTCATCGGCGCAGGAAACATGGGCGAAGCCATGATCAAGGGAATCTTGATCAAGGAATTGGTGAAGCCCGAACAGATATTGGCCGCAGATCCTCGGGAGGAGCGGCGGCGGTATCTGGAGGAACGCTATGGCATCCGTACCACGCCCGACAACCGCGCTTGCACCCGTGAGGCCGACATTCTGGTGCTCAGCATCAAGCCACAGGTGTTACCCAAGGTGATGGCGGAGATCAATCTCGATCTGGACCCGGCAGCTCTGGTGCTTTCCATCGTTGCCGGCGCTCGGCTCAGCGTGATCACCGAGGGATTGCGGCATGCCGCGGTCGTTCGCTCGATGCCCAATACACCGGGGCAGTTCGGCGTGGGCATGACCGTCTGGACCAACACCCCGCATGTTTCCGAGGAGCAGCGTCTACAGGCGCAACAGATTTTGCAGGCCCTGGGCAAGGAAATCTGGGTGGATGAAGAAGGTTATCTGGACATGGCCACAGCGCTTAGCGGCACCGGTCCCGCGTATGTCTTCCTCTTCATCGAATCCCTCATCGATGCCGGTGTGCACATGGGCTTTTCCCGGCATGTCGCCGAAGAACTGGTCTTGCAGACAATCGAGGGGTCGTTGCGCGTGGTGCGCGAGCTCAAGCGTCATCCCGCCACCCTGCGCAACATGGTGACTTCGCCGGGTGGCACATCGGCCGCGGCCATCTACGAGATGGACAAGGGCGGCTTTCGCACCATCATCTCCAAAGCCGTCTGGGCGGCCTACAAACGCTCGGTAGAGCTGGGTGACGCATCCGAAGCCAAACTCCGTGGAGGTTAAACGATGGCCCTCAACTTTGTGGCGACGTTTATCAACTTACTGGCCAACATCCTGGTGCTGGCGCTGATCGCCCGCGCTATTCTAAGCTGGGTCCGCATCGACCCCTATCATCCCATCATCCGTCTTCTGGACCAGATTACCGAGCCGGTGCTGGCCCCGATCCGCAGGCTGCTGCCTATGGCTGCCGGCCTGGATTTCTCGCCCATTATCGCGATCGTGCTCATCGACATCGTTCGGCGGTTCTTACTGGCACTGCTTTTGTAGTCGGCGATCATGAAAGACACCTTGATGGTTTCCCCCCTGCTGGCAGGCCTGCTGGCGCTCTTGCTCTCGGCCTGTGCGGCGCCTCCGCCTCCCGCGCCCGCGGGGAGCGAGCCGCCGACCCCAGGACCGGTAGAGGAAGCGGCCATCGGTATAGCAGCCCGCGACCTCGAAGTAGAGGCCGGGGACGTGCGGATCGTCTCGGTGGAGGAGGTGATGTGGCGGGACGCGTCGCTGGGCTGCCCGCGGGAAGGCATGGTGGCCGCCCAGGTATTGACGCCGGGCTACCGGGTTGTGGTGGAGGTGAAGGGGGAGCAGTACAATGTACACATGAACCGCGAGGGACAGGGGGTGGTCTGCCTGCCCTGAGGACGCCCATCCGGGCCGCGCCTGCTACCCGTAGGGATCTGAGGGATGCGCGGCCGACACCACATTATGGCGCGGTGTGAAGCTGCAACGCTTCTGTCCACAAACACCGGCATAGGGCATCAAGTGCGCGCCCGGCACGGTATGGTGCAGACCTGTCGGTGCCGGGCAGACCTCCAGATTGAGACTGCGCCGGCCGCGGGTAGGGGACCGTACTTTGTCCCGAAAGGAGTCTATGCTACAATGCGGACCACTATCAACCGCCCTTTTTCCCTGGCTCCGGGAGACCGTCCGTGAACGAAAAGCGCAGAGAAAGCATCGTCGATGCCAGCAGGCCCAGTGCCGGGCGGGTCTACGACTATCTTCTGGGTGGGCATCACAACTTCGAAGTTGACCGTCGCGTAGCGGAGAGGATCAAAGAGATCCTGCCCTTCATGCCCAAAGCATTCATGTTGCAGCGATGGTGTCTGCAGGATGTCGCGATGGAGGTGACCCGCCGCGGTCTGGATGTTATCATCGACTTTGCCTCGGGCCTGCCTACACAAGACCACATTCACACCGTCGTGCCGGCCGGCACCATCGTCATCTACTCGGATTACGATCCGGTGGTGGTGGGCTACGCCCGTGACATCCTGGGCGATATGCAGAACGTCTACTACTTCGAAGCCGACGCCAGGCAACCGGAGGAATTGCTCAACCGTCCGGAGGTACAGGACATCCTGGGTGGGCGACGCGATGTAGCCCTGGTGATGTGGGGCGTGAGCGCCTTTCTGAGTGATGACGAGCTCGCGCACGCGGCACAGGTCCTGTACGAGTGGAGCGGTCCGCGCAGTTGTCTGGCCTTCAACGCCCAGGCGGCGGATGTGGATGAGGACAACCCGATCCGTCACAAGATCCATGCCCTTTACGAGCAGATGGGGACACCCCTTCACAACCGCAGTCTCGAGAGGGCCCGGCTCCTTCTTCAACCCTGGCGTCTGGGACCGGAAGGCTTTACTTCCCTGTTCGACTGGCATGGCATCGACACATCGGTCATGACCGAAATGGAGAGGAAAGTTTTCGGCACCGGTGGTGCGGGTTATGGAGCCTATTTCGTCAAATAGGTAGAATGACAACACCGCATCCTTCTGTTTCAGAGCTTCAATCTCAAATCCGCGCGTGTGTGCCCGGTCTTGCCGAGTGCTATGGCCGCGAGCTCCAACGCGCCATGTTTGCCAACCGCTCCTTCCTGCGTCCGCGGGAGTTCGGCGAACTGGCCCGGGAAGAAGCTGAGTGTCTGGCGCGGTACGTGGAAAAAGAAGAGGGGGAACAGGTCGTTTCGCGGGGTAGGGCACTCTGTCAGAAGGGCCTGGGGCCGGAAGTGCTACTGCGCCTGGAGCAGACTGCTCGCGAATATCTTATAGACACAGTTGGTGATGTCTGGTTGAAACCGCTGCTCAAACGGGTGGGATGTTACTACGATCTCCTCCTGCAGGGCTTCATCACGGCGCGAGAATACACCATTCTCCGGGAACAGGAACAGATCCGCTCCGCCGTGCAACGCAGTCTGGAGCGGTTTACACTCCAGATCGAAGCTGCCGCCGCGGTAGGCCAGGCGGCTATCTCCCTGCTGGACCTCGAGGAACTGCTAGCAACATCGATCCAGCTCATTCGCTCCCGCTTCGATTT
>RFJM01000032.1 GCA_003694905.1 Caldilineae bacterium | reverse complement strand
GTGGTGAAGAACGGTGTCGATCAGGCTGCCAAGGACATGGGTGTAAAAGTCGAGTATCAGGCGCCTGGTACCTTCGACATGGTTGAGATGGCGCAGTTGATCGACGCGGCAGTGGCGTCCAAGCCCGATGGCCTGGTCGTCTCCATCCCCGATCCCGATGCCCTGGGTGATTCGATTCGCGCCGCGGTAGACGCCGGGATTCCCGTCTTCTCCATCAATTCGGGCTACGACGTGGCCGAGAGCCTGGGCGTCATTGCGCACATCGGGCAGACGGAGTACGAGGCGGGCTACGGTGGTGGTCAGCGCATGGCCGCCGCGGGCATCCACAAGGCCATCTGCGTGAACCAGGAAGTCGGCAATGTGGCCCTGGATCAGCGCTGCCAGGGGTTTGCGGATGCGCTGGCCGAGCATGGCATCGAGTCGAGCGTGGTAGCCGTTGAGTTGGCCGATCCCACCGACGCCCAACAGCGCATCATGGCGGCGCTCACGGCCGATCCCGACGTGGACGGCATCCTGACCCTGGGTCCGACAGGCGCCACGCCTGCTCTGAAGGGTCTGCGCGAGGAAGGGCTGCTCGGCAAGATCAAGCTGGCGACCTTCGACCTTTCGCCCGAGGTACTGGAAGCGGTGCGCGACGGCGATATGCTCTTCGCCATCGATCAGCAGCAGTACATGCAGGGATATCTGCCCATCGTCTTCTTGGTGCTCTACAACGAGAACCTGAACACGCCCGGCAGCAACCTCATCATGACCGGCCCCGGTTTCGTGACTCAGGAAACCGCGGCACAGGTCATCGATCTGGCGAAGAAGGGCACCCGCTAATCTGCGTCTACCAACAGGCCAGGATCACGGCTATGTGATCCTGGCCTACTTTTTCGGGAGGGCCTTATGACGGTCACAACAGCGCCTCCGTCACAGGATGAACGTCTTGTCCAACGCAGTTTTCTCACCCAGTTGCTGAACCGGCCAGAACTGGGCGCGGTAGCCGGTACGGTAGTGGTCTGGATTTTCTTTGTCATCGTTGCCGGGAATCGAGGTTTTCTCTCTCTCAAGGGCGCGGCCACCTATCTCGAGGTGGCGGCAGAACTCGGCATTCTGGCCGTGGCCGTGGCTCTGCTGATGATCGGTGGCGAGTTCGATCTCTCCATCGGCTCTATCGTCGGCGCCGTCGGCATGACTATCACCGTTCTGGCCGTGCATTTCGGCTGGCCGCTTTGGCTGGCCATTTTTGCCAGCCTGATCTTGGCCATGGCCGTGGGCTACTTCAACGGCTGGATGGTGATGCGGACAGGGCTCCCATCTTTTATCATTACCCTGGGTACCTTGTTTATCTTCCGGGGCGCCACCATCGGCATCACACGCGCACTCACCGGTCGTACGCAGCTAGGCCATCTGGATGATGCCGTGGGATATCCCCTGGCCAAGACCATCTTTGCCCACGACTTCGTGATCGGCAATGCCAAGTTCGCCATTTCCATCTTCTGGTGGATCGGCATTGTGCTGCTGGGCGCCTATATCCTGCGTCAGACTCAGTTCGGAAACTGGATCTTCGGCGTGGGGGGCTCGCAGGTGGCTGCCCGCCAGGTCGGTGTGCCCGTGCGGCGGGTGAAGATCATCCTCTTCATGATGACGGCCGGCGCGGCCTGGCTGTTGGCCACCATCCAGGCCGTCAACTTCACCGGCTCCGACACCTTGCGCGGCACCGGCAGCGAGTTTGAGGCCATCATCGCGGCGGTCATCGGCGGTAACCTTCTGACCGGCGGCTATGGTTCCGTGATAGGCGCAGCCTTCGGCGCCCTGATCTTCGGCATCGTCAAGCAGGGTATCGTCTTTGCCGGTGTGGATGCCGACTGGTTCCAGGTCTTCATGGGCTTCATGCTCTTGATCGCCGTCCTTATTAACAACTTCATTCGCCAGAAAGCTGCGGAGACGAGACGATGAGCGACAACGGCAGAACGCCTCTCCTCGAATTGCGCAACGCATCCAAGTATTTCGGCAACATCATCGCCCTCAAGGACATCAACCTCAAGCTCTACGATAGCGAAGTGCTCTGCTTGTTGGGCGATAACGGCGCCGGCAAGTCGACCCTCATCAAGATCTTCGCGGGCGTGCACCAGCAAAGCGAGGGCCAGTTGTTCGTCGAAGGTGAAGAAGTACGGTTCAACTCACCGCGCGACGCATTGGATCGGGGCATCGCCACCGTATACCAGGACCTGGCCATGATCCCCCTTATGAGCATCTCGCGCAACTTCTTCCTGGGCTCGGAACCCACCCTGGGGTGGGGCCCCTTCAAGCGCTTCGACCATCGTTTCGCCAACCGGACGGTCAAGGAAGAATTGCTCAAAATGGGGATCGATATCCGCGATCCGGCCCAACCCGTGGGAACCCTCTCCGGTGGTGAACGGCAGTCGGTCGCCATCGCCCGCGCCGTTTACTTCGGCGCCAAGGTGCTGATTCTGGACGAGCCTACCGCGGCCCTGGGGGTCAAGCAGGCCGGCGTGGTCTTGCGCTACATCGCTCAGGCCAGAGCCAGGGGGCTGGGGGTCATCTTCATCACGCACAATCCCCATCACGCCTACCCGGTGGGCGACCGCTTCACCATCCTCCAGCGAGGACGCCAGTTGGGTACCTGGACCAAAGAGGAGCTCTCGAGGGAGGAGATGATCGCCATGATGTCCGGCGGCGCCGAACTCGAACAGCTCAGTCACGAACTCCAGCAGGTAGGCAACAGCGCGGCCGCCGGTGCGTAGCAGGAGATGCCATGTTTTCCAAGATCCTGGTCCCTCTGGACGGTTCCTCGTACGCGACCCACGCCCTGGAGACCGCCATCGAACTGGCGCGCAAACACGGCTCACAAATCTACCTGCTGCATGTGATCCGGCCTTGGGGCCTGCCACGCGAGATCCTGGACATGATCCAGGCCGGCGAGGTCCAGGAATCCCGGTTGGAGATCATGCAGAACTCGGCCGAGATCATTCTGGAAGATGCGCAGACGCGTATGCACGAAGCAGGCCTGCAACCCGCGGCTGCCGAATATCTCACCGGAGATCCGGCCACAACCATCGCCAGATACGCCGAAGAAAAGCAGATCGCCCTCATTGTCATCGGTCATCGCGGTCTCACACCGCGGGGCGACCTGCTGGGTAGCGTGGCGCGCAATCTCCTCAACACCACCGATATCTCCTGCCTGGTCGTCAGCTAGCCCTCGACCGCGGTCTACCCCCGGTCCGACAGCGCGCCTTCTGCCCGAGCGCAGATCACGTTCGGGAGGGCAGGTTGCGCGTGGGGGGATGCACTGAGATGGTCCATCCCCCGCGTCTGGGTACCGAGGTCGCAGGCGATTCCGCTCGCATCTGGCTGACGCGTCGTTGCCGCTCTCCCCTTCCCCCCGACCCGTACCGAAGTTACCCGTTGCCATCATGAACTCGGCATCTCGTCCGCAGCGAGATGCCCCTGTTCGCTTCTCAGGGGCACCGGCCCCGACTCTTGACTTTCAAAGGTAGCTGTGTTACATTTTTCCACGCCGTGAGCACACGTGTGCTCAATTGATTTCCGGCTTTTCTCTCCGAAAAATGGAGGTCTTCAATGAAAGGTTTAGTTCTCGACGCAGAATGGAAACCCAAACCTGGCTATAAGGTCAGCGAGTGGGAAAAACGAACGGGCAAAGCGATCACGGGCAACAGCATCTGGCACAACCCCAAACTGGAAGTGCGCGACTGGCCCGATCCCGAAGTCGGTCCCAACGACGTGTTGTTGGAGGTGCAGGCGTGCGGCGTATGCGGCTCGGATATGCACTTCTACGAGACGGATGATGAGAACTACATTCTCTACCCCGGTCTGACCAAGTTCCCCACCATTCTCGGCCACGAATTCTCGGGCAAGGTGGTGGAAACGGGCAAGAACGTGCAGACACTGAAGGTCGGGGACTACGTTACCGTAGAAGAGATGATCTGGTGTGGGCGCTGCATCGCCTGCCGCAACGGCTACCCCAACCATTGCGAGCGACTGGAAGAGATCGGCTTTACCATTCCCGGTGCTTTCGCCAAGTACATCGCGGTGGATGAGAAGTTCTGCTGGAAGGTGGACGGCATCCTGGAGCGCTTTGGCGAAGAGAAGGGAGTGGAGGTAGCGGCGCTGACCGAACCGACTTCGGTTTCGTACAATGCCATGTTCGAGCGGGCCGGTGGTTTTCGGCCGGGCCACTACGTCAGCGTGTTCGGCGCGGGTCCCATCGGCCTGGCGGCCATCGGCCTGGCCGAAGCGGCCGGCGCGGGAATGATCGTCGCCTTCGAGGTCTCTCCACAGCGCCGAGAGCTGGCTAAGAAGATCGGTGCCGACCAGGTCTTCGATCCGCGCGAGGTCACACCTCATGAGGTGCTGATGGAGCTGAGCAAAGGCGAGGGCTTCAACTTCCATGTCGAGGCCGCCGGCGTGCCCCATGTCACCGTGCCTGAGATGGAGAAGAGCCTGGCCATCAACGGCAAGATCGTCCAGATCGGCCGTGCCGCCCAGAAAGTGCCCATGTACCTGGAGACATTCCAGGTGCGCCGCAGCCAGTTCTTCGGCGCGCAGGGTCATTCCGGCCACGAGACTTTCCCCAATGTGATCCGTATGGTTGCCTCGGGTCGGCTGGATCTCAGCCCCATCATCACGGCCCGCTACGGCCTCGAGGAGACCGTCCAGGCCATTGCCCGCTCCACCGAACGCAGCGACGGCAAGATCATGGTGCGGCCACAGATGAACGGCAAATGAGCAATCCTGTTCGGGGCGGCAAGCCGGGGCGTTGGCCCTGGCTTCGCCGCCCTCTTGCGTTCGACATGTGCCCGGCGCCTGACGGTTTCTCCCCTCCCTGCGAACGATGACCACCTCTGCTGATACTCGTCCCCTGGGTGTTTGTACCTGGACTTTCGGCGACCGGCCGCTGGCAGATATCGCCGCGCGGCTGCGCAAACTGGGCTTTGATGGCGTGGAACTCATGGGGGAACTGGAGGCATACACCCCGGCCGAAGCCGCCGCCATCCTCGGTGACCACGGCCTGGAGGTGTTTTCACTCACGCCGGCTAACGTAGATCTGGCCCACCCCGACCGGACAACCCGCAAGCGCGCGGTGGACTACTACCTGCGGTTATTGGACTTCGCGGCCGCACTGGGCAACCCCCTGGTTTCCTGCCATGGCTACGTGGGCCGCATACGTCCTCTGGCCGATCTGGAGGAGGAGCTGGTGCTCCTTGGCGAGGCCGTGACGCAGATAGCAAAGCGCGCCGCCGAACTCGGTCTGCGCCTTGTGTGGGAGGTCCTCAACCGCTACGAGAGTCATCTGCTCTGTACGGCCTCCGACGCGCTCGAGTTCATCCAGAGCTTGGAGGCCGACAACCTGGGCCTGCTGCTCGACGCGTACCATATGAACATCGAGGAGCCTGACCCCACCGCTGCGCTGCGTCGGGCAGGCTCCTTGCTCTGGCTCTACCACGCGGCAGACAGCAACCGACAGGCCATCGGCCGGGGCCACACCGACTTTGCAGCCCAGTTCATGGTTCTGGATGAGATCGGCTATCGTGGCCCCATCATCCTCGAGTGCACGGCCCCAGGTCCCGATCCGTTCGTACCCATCAAAGACGCCGAGTCGTTACAGTGGCTGGAAACCTATCTACGAGAATCCCGCCAACAGCTTATCACCTTCAGCTCACCTTCCTGACAAAATGGCAGCAAAACTCAACATCGGCTTGATCGGAGCCGGACGCATCGGCCGGCTCCACGGCGAACACCTGGCCTATCGCATTCCCGAAGTCAACCTGCTGGCCGTATCCGATATCATCTTCGAGGCAGCCGAGCGCCTGGCTGCCGACTTCGACGTGCCCAACGCCTATCAGGATTACCGCCGTATCCTCGACGATCCCGCCATCGATGCCGTGGTCATTTGCTCCAGCACCGACACCCACGCTCAGATGATTCGGGAAAGCGCCGAGGCCGGCAAACACATTTTCTGCGAAAAACCCATTCATCTGGACCTGGCAGAAATCGACAAAGCTCTCGCTGCGGTGGAGGAGGCCGGCGTCAAACTTCAGGTCGGCTTCAACCGTCGCTTCGACCCCAGCTTCAAGCGTGCGCGGGACTTGGTCGCCTCGGGTAAGATCGGCGACCCCCATGTCGTCCGCATCACCAGCCGCGACCCCGAACCACCGCCCCTTTCCTACATTAAGGTTTCGGGCGGCATTTTCTTAGACCAGACCATCCACGATTTCGACATGGCGCGCTATCTCATCGGCGATGAGGTGGAGCGCATCTTCGCCACAGGGGCTGTCCTGGTAGATCCCGCCATCGGCGAGGCCGGCGATATCGACACCACCCTCATCACCCTGTGGTATCGGTGTGGTGCCCTCGGCAGTATCGACAACAGTCGGCGGGCCGTCTACGGGTACGACCAGCGGGTGGAAGTCTTCGGTTCGGAAGGCGTGGTGATCGTCTCCAACAACAAGCCGGACACCGCCGAACTCAGTGATGCCAGCGGCGTCCACTCATCCCTCCCTCTGTTCTTCTTCGTCGAACGCTACAGCGAGTCCTATCTGGCCGAGATGCGCGCCTTCGTGCGGGCAGTGTTGGAAGACACCCCACCGCCCGTGACCGGCGTGGACGGCCGCATCCCCGTAGTCATGGGTTACGCGGCGCAACGTTCCCTTGCCGAGCAACGCCCTGTAGCTTTGGACGAGATCCGACCCTGATGGCCCCGGACCCGCACCATCGCCGAAACAAGCCCTTCCGCCGCTGCACGATGTACCTATGTCCCGACTTGATGTCGGCTCGCTGTCCGCATGCCGGGCCAAGCCGACTTCTTTCTTCCCAGATCATCTGAACTTACCGTTAGCCTGCACCCCGATCATCCAACCTCTCCCCCAACACTTCCAATGGAGCAACAAACTATGAGCGAAATGCCAAAAGGCTGGCTGGCTTCCAGCAATCCCACGGTCGTCTTTGAAGACAACCACATCGGCCGCATGAAGAAAGAGATCTTCGAAGCCAGCGAGGAACAACTCGACGCCATCCTGGCGGAATACGGCATGGCCCCGGGCCAGGTACCGCCGGTCGAATGGAGTAAACCCGGCACGTACATCCAGATGATGACCCGGCGCCAGCTTCTGGAGGAGCGCAGGAAGAATGACATCATCTTCATTCCTATCGGCTGCACGGAGAATCACGGCCTGCACCTGCCCAGCGCCACCGATACCCTCTTCGTCAGCCAGATCCTGGAAGGTTTGCGGCGCTACTTCCTCAAGAGGGATATCCCCATCGCCCTTTCCCTCCCTCCTTTGAATTACGGCTCACATCCCTACCATCACTACGGCATGCCCGGCACCGTCCCCATTCGCGAGGATATTACCCGCGAGGTGCTCATCGACATGATGCTGGGTCTGTGGAACGACGGTTTCCGCAAGATCATCATGATCAACAATCACGGGCATCTCTGGATGCTGGAGACCGCCATACAACAGTTCCAAAAGCGCTACCAGCTACCGGGCATCTTCCGGGTCATGGACTGGCATCGGGCAGTGCGCGAGGCCTTCTACACCAGCGAGCGCGGCGGTGACTACGGCTCCAACTTCGTGCACGCCGAAGAAGCGGAAACTTCGCTGGCGCTCTACCTCTTCCCCGACCTCGTAGAGATGGACCTGGCCGTGAACACCAAGGGCAAAGCTTATCTGCCCGATGGCCATTTCGACACGTCGGTCGACCCCTATCACCGTCCCAGCCGTTGGTCCGAAGGCGAGGGCCACTTCGCCATCGAGCTACATGCCACCCCCGAGGGCGTGGTGGGAAAGGCCGCGGATGCCACGGCCGAGAAGGCCAAGCGCCCTCTGGCCATGATCTTGCGCTACCTCACCATCTTCGTCGAAGACCTGCGCGCCAAGTTCCCGCCCGGCGTGCTGCCCCCGGTAGAAGAGGTGACCCTGCGCACCGCAGAGGAGATGGAGCCCTTCCTGCGCGAACCCATGAGCGAGGGCTGGCGGCCCGTTTACGCACTCCCGCGCATCGGCCAGAGCAACATCTTCTGAGAAACAGAACCGGCGCACGCAATTTCACCCTCCCCAACAGTGCGGGACAACCCAGGACGGTACAAGCAGCCGGGCAGCGCCCGTCCTCCCGGCCGCCGGCGGGTGTTCCCGCGGGTAGAGTATGCCCCAGACCAAGGACCCGGCCGACTGCGCGTCAGTCGGGTCCTTCGTATCAGGCCGGTTCGCGCTCTTCCGACAGGATCTCGATCAGCCTCTGGGGCAGCCGCACCGGCCTGCCCTCGCGATCCACACTGATGAACTTGGTGTAAGCGGTGACCAGCCTCTCGCCGGCTTCGTTGACCACCTCGTATTCCAGACGCATGCCCCGGCTGTAAACCTTGTCGACCCAGGTGCGGACCGTGACCACCTCGTCGAAATGGGCGGGGCGGTAGTAGCGCACCCCCAGCTCGGTGATGAGGAAGAGAAAGCCCATGGCTTCGATATCCCCGTAGGGGAGCCCCACTTCGCGCAGTAGATTGACACGACCTACTTCGAACCAGGGAATATAGCGGCTATGGTGGACGATGCCCATGGCATCGGTTTCGGCATAGCGGACTCGAATCTTGCTTTCGCTGACGCGACCTTTGGGTTGTCGACGCATGAGACAAAGGACGGTGGAGGAGATGAACGGTGGAGAGCACTACTTCCGGCCGACGACGGTGATGCTGGCAATGCCGAAGGTATCATCGTCCACATTCAGGTATTCGGACGCGGCGTGCCGAGTCTCGCTCTCGACCCGCACCTCGCGGAAGCCCGCCTCGCGGATCAGCTCGAGATAGACATCCCGGTCCAGCGCACCCGCGATGCAGCCCGTCCATAAGGCGATGTCCTGGCGAATGGTATCGGGCACATCGCCGTAGGTGACCATGTCGGAGATGGAGAAGCGGCCACCGGATTTGAGCACCCGGTAGATTTCGGCAAAGGCACGGCGCTTATCGGGCACCAGATTGATCACGCAGTTGGACAGCACTACGTCGATGCTTTCGTCCTCGATGGGCAGGGCCTCGATCTCGCCCTGGCGGAATTCCACGTTCTGAAAGCCGGCCTTGCATGCGTTCTCGCGTGCCAGCTCGATCATTTCCGGTGTCATGTCGACGCCGATGACCCGGCCTTCGGGGCCCACGGCCCGCGCCGCCAGAAAGACGTCGATGCCGGCACCGCTGCCCAGGTCCAGCACCGTTTCGCCGCACTGCAACCCCGCGAAGTGTGTGGGGATGCCGCAACCAAGCCCCAGGTCTGCTTCGGGTACGGTCTCTTCCTTAAGTTCGCCGTAGTCCACGAAACGGACCTCGGCCATCTCATCGCCACAACAGGATGTAGCAGCCGCAGGCAGGGCGCTGCTTGGCCCACAGCAGGAGCTCTGCTGCAGAGCAATTGCGCCATAACGCTCTCGTACTTTTTCTTTGATCTGCTTGGGTTCTTCGATCGTCATAGGGATTTCTCCTTGCGGTTGGGATGGCGCGCGAGGTCGAGTCTCCTCGCGTCTTCTATCTCCATAGACGCAGGAGCAGGCGCGAGGGACGCAGCCGCGGCTTGCTGCCGGGTACGGCAATGGCCCTCACAGGGATCTTGCTGAGCCTTTGCAGGCAGTGGCTCGTAGCCGATGATACCGCCCCGGCGGTCGAACTCGAAGGCACAGCAGGCTAACAGCTTCTCCTTGAGCAAGGCGCGGCCACGCTGCACGCGCGATTTTGCGCCCGAGTAGGATAGCCCCAGCCGCGCGGCCACTTCTTTCTGGGAGAGGCCCTCGAACTCGCTCAGCAACAGGGCTTCCCGGTAACGTGGCGGCAGGGTCATCACCATGGGTTTCAGCCACGATACCACGACCTCTTCCACCCCATTGCTCGGGGGTTCCGCCTGGGTCGAGAGTCGGTCGGCCACGTCATCGGGCAGCTTTTCTAGAGGCCTGCGGCGCCGGTAGTGGTCGGCAATGGCGTTGCGTGCGATCTGATAGATCCAGGCAGCAAGACGCTCATCGTCGCGCAGGGCGGACAAATGGCGGTGGATTTTCAGGAACGTTTCCTGGAGGATGTCGTCGGCATCAACCGGGTCCTTAACCCGGCGTAGGATGAAGGCGTAGATCTCTTCGTGGCAACGTTCCCAGATCTGTTCGGTACTCAAAGTCATGGCATTCTTCTTCGCGTTTGGGTTCATGAGAATAGACGCCGTTCTGCCCTGGGCGGACGCAAACGTACCTTGCCGAAAGTGCAGCACGTGGCGGGCAGGTGGCTTACGAACCCTTTTCCTTTTTCTTGGCCGCGCGGAATTTCTCGATCTGTTCTTTGGGTGTGATAGAGGCGAGCTTTTCGTAATAGGCGTTTTCTGCTTTCTTTTCTTCGGGTGTCAACCCTCCCAATGAACCCAACACCGTCACCTGCGAGACCAGCCTCTGGGTATCCGCACTCTCACACTGCGGGCAGACCGGGGCAGATTGCTCATCGGCGGCCTTGATGCTACGCCAGAAGTGAGAAAAAACCTGACCACAAGCCTGACATTGATACTCGTAGATGGGCATGGTCTTCACCTCGCTGTAGGATGCCAACAGTATGCCAGAAAAGCGCTCGGATGACCAAGGGAGAGGGCAACAAGGGGTGCCCCCGATTTTCGGAGCGAACGGGAAGATGCAGCCTCTGCACCAATGGCCGAGGGATGAGGTTATGGAGGTTGGATGCGGAGCCCGTTAACTCAGACAACGGCCCGTGGATACCAGCCCAGGCCGTTTACCCGCCAGCTATTGATGTTATGCCCGGCCCTACGTGAGCGGCTGCGGGGGCTGTCCCCGGAGAAAACTGCGGCCCAACCCAACCGGACAACCGGCAGATGTCTTCTCCGGTTGCCGCCGCTCTGATCCGCACCCTGGTGTCCCACCCGCTTGCCTTCCCTTCCATTTGCCTGCAAAATAGCTTTGTGCGTCCTTCCCCTGAGAATACTGCGGACGGCACACCTGCATTCGCTTCGGAGGCAGTCCTATGAAGCTATTTCGCGTTCTGGCAGTGCTTGCATTCCTGCTCGGCCTGCTTCCCGCTATCGCCGCCGCCCAGGGAGGATCGATCGTTATTGCCGAAGATATCGCGGTGGCCACGTCCGCCGGCGATGAGCGTCTCGATGCCATCGGTTACAACAGCCTGAGAGGCGAGTTCCTGATCGTATGGGAAGTAGACACCGGCGGCGGTGATACGGATGTTTGGGCCCGGCGTGCCACCCTGCGCCCGGGATTCACCTGGCTCGGCAATCCCTTTGCCATCGCTTCCACCTCCGCGCCCGAGAAAAATGCAGCCATCGCCTTCAATCCTACCACCGACGAAGACTTTCTCGTCGTATTCGAGCGCCATTTCAGCGAGACCGATGTGGACGTGGTAGGGCAGCGCGTGGCCGGTCGCGCCGGAGGAGGCGACAACGGGGGAGAACTGAAGGGATCTTCCATCAGCATCGGCGTCTCGGTCGGCCGAGAAACACATCCCGCGGTTGACTTCCTGCCGGCTACCCAAAACTTCCTGGTTGTCTACGAAATGGATGGCGACATCGCCGCGCGCCGGGTCTCGCGAGCAGGTTTTGGCGATAACGGCGGGGACCTCATCGGCGATGCCTTCCTCATCGCCGCAGACTTCCTGCGTGAGGAGTCGAGCCCGGCGGTCATCGCCTCGACGCAGCAATCCTACTTCCTGGTGACCTACACCTACGACTTCGCAGATGGTGACAAAGATATCCGCGGGCAGCGCGTCAAGGGACTCTCGAGCATCGGTAATGAACTGCTGGGTGGGGCGTTCGACATCGCGTCCACACCTGACGAAGAATCTGCCTCGCGCATTGGCTATGTCCCCAAACAACAGGCCTTCCTGGTGGTCTGGCAGAGTGAGGCTGTAGGCAACAGCGATGTGATGGCCGTCTGGCTGGACGAGCGAGACCTGGACGACAACCCCCTCATCGGCTCGACTTTCGCTGTCTCGGACGATCTCGTGGCCCTGGAAAAGATGCCGTATGTCGACGCCGATCCTGCCGGCGGCGAGGTGCTGGTGGCACTGGCTTTTGCACCCAGCGCCGAGACCACTCAACGCCTGGGCCTGGTCTGGGTAAAGCCCGATCCCCATGCCCTCAATCATATCAGTCGCTCCCTCTATCTCTTCCCGGAACAGTCCTACTCGTATGCCTTCCCGCGCCTGAGCATGTGTCATGCCAAGCCCGGCGTACTGCTGGGCTATAGCGCCCTGGCCGGCTCCGGTGCCGACGGCCCCTACAATGCCCGGCTAATCGCCACGCAACGCAGTTCTCTGGCCCTACCACTCGTGTTGCGAGATTGACGCGTCCGTTGGGGCGTGCTATGCTCCCCGGCAATCCCACCCATCCGGAGTTAGCACGCCGTGACCAGCCCCCGCATCGAGCTACAATCCTTGCCGGCCGAGATCTTCGTCGCCCGCTACTGGCAACTCCCCTACCCTCATCTTGCGCCGGTCCAGGAATTCGTTCATGAGGTCGGCATCACCGCCAATTGCAACGCAGTTGTCAGCGATTGTGTGTGGCGCGTTTTCTCGGGCGATGACGTCTACGCAGTGCGCCAGCTCATCGGCTGGGATCTGGCTACCCTGACCGACGGCGAACTGGGCGTGGTCCCCGGCCTGGGACTGGCGTTACGCCGGATCTACTTCCTGCTCCCGACCACGATCCCCCTCGATCGGCTTCGTGTCTCCGTCCATGCCTTCGAGCACGACACCCGCCGGCCCTTGTCGGCCCAGCTCGATATTCCCCTGCGTTACTTCGATCAGCGTACGGAGATCCACCTGCCCTTCGGCGATGGCGCCTGGTACGCCATCATGGGCAATGACTGGACCGACCTGCACAAGGCAGAACCTGTAAGCCAGGCTTTTGCTTACGACTTTGTCAGACTGGGGCCGGAAGGTGAGATCTTCGCCGGGACAGGCATGCGTAACGAAGATCACTACGCCTGGGGGCAACCCGTGCTCGCGCCGGCGCCGGGCAAGGTCCTGCTGGCCCGTGATGGTCTGCCCGACGGCCAGCCCGCCCAACCGCCGGATACTTCCCTGCTGGAAAAAGATCGGACCCTCGTCCTCGGCAATGCCGTCGTCATCGGCCACGGCCACGGTGAATGCAGCGTCCTGGGCCACCTGCAAGAAGGGTCCGTGCGCGTGCGGGAAGGAGAATATGTCAGGCGGGGACAGGTGATCGCACGGGTGGGCAACAGCGGAATCAGCCAGGGACCCCACCTCCACTACCATCTCCAGACGGGCCCCAATCTCTTCGTCGACCAGGGTTTGCCTGTTCAGTTCAGTCGATTTATGATGACAGGAGATGTTGTCGAGCGCAGCGCCATTCCCTCGCGCGCCATCGTTCGGCCACTCCAGGTCCGATAGGCATTGCCCGCGTGGCGGAGGGCTCAAGAGCCTCTCCATCTGCGCTACCCGGGCACGTGCCCGTTTATCCCCCTTTCTCGGGGAGTTAGCCAAATGGAAAATTCCGAAGACATCCAGTTCAAACTGACGGACGAACTCTGGGAGGACATGGCCGCCCTGGAGGGTGTCCCCATCGCCTCCCTGGTCATCTGGGACAGCTCATTGGTAGACGACAATCTCGATCAGCCGGTGACCGATGAAGAACGGGTCTACGTCGATTTCGAGCTGTATCTGAGCAACCAGACATTGTTGGAACTTTACGGCGCGGCGGTCCTGCCCGACGAAGACAGCGACGCCATGGTGGGCCTGGATAACATCGGAGAATCGCTCAGCCGCCTGGCCCGGGAAGGAGCGGTTATCAAAGAGATAGCCTGCGACCAGCACGATCGACTCGTTCTGGTGCTGGCCGGCCCTAGCGGTCAAACCCTGCTGGTGCCGGTGACGGCCTGGCTGGAGTCGACCTGGGACACCTTGCCGGAAGAGGCTCTCTAGCCCGGCGCGTCCGGGAACTCCAGATGGATTCGTTTTCTCGCTCCGAGAACATGCGTTCTTGACAGATAACCTACGAGCGAGTAGACTAAGTTGCCGAACATCATCGCAGCCTCTCAATCGCCGGCAGCCATCGCATCTGCAGTCATCTTCGCTTACGCTATCAAGGAAGGAAAGCATGTATCAAAACACGATCATCGTTGGTAATCTGGGGCGTGACCCCGAGATGCGTTACACGCCGAGCGGTGTGCCCGTTACGAGTTTCTCGGTCGCGGTGAACCGTCGCTGGACCGGCCAGGATGGCCAGCCACAAGAAAAAACCACCTGGTTTCGGGTAACTGCCTGGCGACGATTGGCAGAACTTTGTAACGAGTACCTCAGGAAGGGACAACGCGTTCTGGTAGAGGGGGAGGTGGATGCCAGCGCCTGGACCGGTCAGGACGGTCAGCCTCGGGCAACGCTGGAATTGACCGCCCGGAACGTGCGTTTCCTGGGTGGTCCCGGTGCCGGTGGCGAGTACGGCGAATCCGCCTTCCACGAAGGCGGCGACCTCCCCGAAGAGGAGATACCCTTCTAGGCTGGTTTGTAGCCCGGCCAGGCTACTTCTGCAGGCAACGCTGTGACCTGCGCCCCGGTAAGCGCGCGGGTAGTTCATTATGCCTGTGCGGCATCAGAACGGCGCAGGTTAGCTCACCCTCCGGCCGTGGATGCGCGGATGTTCGGGCGGATCCGTGGTGCGTGCGCGGCCGCAGCGCGGCGGCACAGAAGCACTGACAGCACCGCCTACTCTTACGGGATGCCCAGCATGTAGCGGAGGACAATCCCATGCACGATCTGCTCCACCGGTGCTCGATCATCCCATAAAACGACCCCACCGCTTGCTGCAACCCGGACGTGATTTTCCGCCCGGCGCACCATCTCCTGAAGAAGGGGATGCTCCAACCGGGCCGTGTTGCGTCGATAATCCTCCAGCGTTCCCGCCTGCTTTGTGGCTACAATCAGGCTGTTGCCCAGGTCCGCGCCCGCGGTGGGCTCGTCGATGATATAGACCGATGGAAAGACCTGGGCCAGCGTCGCCGCCAGGGCATCCACCAGCGCGAAATCGGTGGCGGTACGCGCCGCGTTGACCGCTACCACCCCGTTCTCCGTGAGGTGGTCCCGGACCTCAGTATAAAACTCGACCGTGGTGAGATGAAAGGGGATGTAGGGTGGCCGATAGGCATCGATGGCTATCACATCGTAGCGGCCGGCCTCGTGATTCAAGTAATAGCGCCCGTCCTCGGCAATGGCGTTGAGATTGGGCTCGTTCATGGCGAAATAGGCGCGCCCCACTTCGATGACGGCCGGGTCTAGCTCAACGCCGTCGATGGGTATGGGCCCGAAGATATGGGTGTAGAGCTTAGGCACCGTTCCCGCGGCCAGTCCGATCATCAGCAGGCTGTCTACATCCTTGGCCGCGACGGGCGCCGGCGCAAAAAACGGGGCCAGCAGGAAGTAGTCCCAGATGCCGTCTGCCAGTTCCATGCCGGGACGATAAACCGAGTGCACGCCCGCGCCCTCATTGAGCTTCAACACCACTTCGGGACCGTTGGCCACGACCTGGATGTAGTTATAGGCGGACTCGCGCTCGTACAGCGTGGCCTGCTCGGGATGGATGAACCCGCTCGGGAGCAACGCCAGCAGGAAGAACAGCACCCACAGCAGGGCCAACAGCAGGCCGCGGCGCCGGTGCAGAGGCAAGAGGAGGAGGATGGCCGGTGCTGCCAGCGTCAACCCGAGGGTGAAGAAAGTGCGCCGAACGCCCAGGTTGGGGATGAGAATCAGCACCGTAAGAAAGACGCCGAGGATGGAGCCCAATGTCGAGAGCGCGAACACGCGGCCCGACACCCGGCCCGCCTGCGCGGGATCGCGCACCAGCAGACGAATGGCAAAAGGCCCGGTGCACCCCAGCAAGATCACCGGCAGGCTGAAGAGGACCAAGGTGGCGCTAAACGACCCCGCCAGGATAGCAGCATCCAGCGTGACGAAGGCCCCTGCGGCCAGGCGCAGGACCGGTCGCGCCACCAGAGGAATGGCAGCCACGCCCAGAGCGGCGAAGGCAAGCAAGGTGTAGAGCACGGTCGCCCGCGGACGGCGGTCGGCAATGCGTCCTCCCAGCCAGTACCCAAGGGAAAGGTAGAGCAAGATCAGGCCGATGAGGCTGGCCCAAACCAGAATGGAATTGCCAAACCAGGGATCCAGCAGCCGGCTCGCGGCCAGCTCTACCCCCAGGCTGACCAGTCCGGCCATGAACACCAGACCATACAAAGGCAGAGTACGACCGCGCACAGGGACCCTCAGCGGAGGATGCGACTGAGATACACGGCCCGCACGTGGCGGGGCACCAGTTCGATCTCGAAAAGCCGCGGCCAGAGCTTGCCCGTGACGAAGAGCCGGTCCTGTTCGGAAAGGTAGGCGATGCCGTTGAGCACGTCCACCGGTTGCGTTCGATCCTCCGGTGGGAGCAGACCCGTGAGATCGATCCAGGCCGTCACCTCCCCGCTGTCCGGGTCGATGCGGGCAATGCGGTCCGTCTGCCAGACGTTGGCCAGGACAGCACCGCCCACATACTCCAGCTCGTTGAGCCAGACGATCGGCTCACCCTGGTCCCGTACCTCCACCTGTCCCACCTCCGCCAAAGTCTCCGGGTCGAGGAAATGCAGCGTGGACGTACCATCGCTCATGATCAGCCGCGTGCCGTCGTGGGTCAGCCCCCAGCCCTCCGTCGGATAGCTGAACGTCCGCAACAGCGCGAAGGTCGTCTTGTCGTAGACGAAACCGATGTGTGAACGCCAGGTAAGTTGGTAGATGCGGTCGCCGAAAATGGTGATACCCTCGCCGAAGTACCGGGAAGGCAAGGCCAGCATCTGCATGACCTGCCCGGTTTCCAGGTCGACCCGTCGCAAGGATGAACGGCCATAGAGCCCTGTACCCTCGTAGAGTTGCGTGCCGTCGAACACCAGACCCTGGGTAAATGCGTTGGGGTCGTGGGGAAAGGCCTGCACTACCCGATAGCTCAGCACCGGAGTGGGCGACTGCTTGCCGGTACCCGTGTGCGGCTGAAGCACGCGCGCGTGTCCTGCCCCGGCCTGCCCGGCCAGCACTGCCAGCAAGAGGAGCAGAACCGGCAGCCTACGGGCGAGACGAACGCGGAACGCCATAGCCGCAGCCTCCGCTCAGTTGAGTTCGATGTGGGTGATCTTGACTTCGCCGCGACGGGTCTTGCGGCTGTCGGGCGCGTAATGCTCGATAGGCTTGTCGTAGATCTCGATGATATTGTAGAGCGTGTCGCGCTCGACCGGGGTTTTTCCCGCAGCCTTGATCAGGCGCAAGAGGTCGAACTTGTCGAGCTGTTCTTCGGTCGTGGCACCGGCATCATGATAGATCTTCTCTTCCACCACCGTCCCGTCGATGTCGTCGGCGCCGAAGTGCAGGGCAAGCTGAGCAATCGGCGGCGTCAGCATGATCCAATAGGCCTTGATGTGCGGGAAGTTATCCAGCAGAATGCGACTGATGGCAATGGTCTTCAGCGTATCGTGGGCGGTCGTCCAGTCCAGCCGCCGGCCCAGATTGTTGTTTTCGGGATGATAGCGCAGCGGGATAAATGTATTGAACCCACCCGAGCGGTCTTGCTGCTCGCGCAGCCGCAGAAGATGATCTACCCGGTGTTCGTACCGCTCGATATGGCCGTAGAGCATGGTGGCGTTGGTGCGCAGGCCCAGGCGATGTGCGGTGTCGTGGACGGCCAGCCAGGTCTCGGCATCCGCCTTCTCCGGGCAGATCTTGCGGCGGATCTCGGGATGGAAGATCTCGGCACCCCCGCCCGGCATCGAGCCCAAACCGGCATCGATGAGCCGGCGCAGGATTGTTTCGTGGTCCAGCCCCGTCAGTTGGGCGAAGAAATCGATCTCGACGGCCGTGAACGCTTTGAGATGAACGCGAGGATAGGCCTGCTTGAGCGCTCGCAACACGTCCTCGTAGTACTCGAACCCGAGCACCGGGTGCAGCCCGCCCACGATGTGGAATTCCGTGACTCGTGGATGCACGTCGGGACGAATGCGCTCTACGATCTCTTCCGGTGTCCAGGTGTAGGCGCCGGGAGCGTCATCGCTGAAACGCGCGAAGGAGCAGAAATTGCAGTGGAAGGCGCAGACATTGGTGGGGTTGATATGACGGTTCTGATTGAAATAGACATACTCGCCGCCGTTGAGGCGCCGGTTTACGAGATCGGCCATTTGGCCGATGGTGAGGAGATCATGGCTGCGGAACAGGCGCAGGCCGTCTTCGAAGCCGAGCCGGTCGCCGGCTTCCACCTTGGCGACGATGTCTTGCAGTTCGTCGGAGCGGGTTAAAGACAGATCGGGTAAAGTCATGGATAGCAATACCATCTGGGAAGCAACTCACCCCAGCCAGAGCCCGGCCAGGGTGGCGATGAATGTGATAACGGCAATATAACCATTCATGGTGAAAAAAGCCAGATTCACCTTACTCAAGTCGGTGGGAGACACGAGGGAGTGTTCATAGATCAGAAGGCCGGCCACCACCACAAGACCCAACCAGTAGGGCCAGCCCAGCCCGGCGACAAGCCCCACGCCGGCCAACAGGCCAACCGTGAATACGTGGGCTACTTGCGCCACGCGCAGAGCAGCGGCCACGCCGAAGCGCGCCGGGATCGAATACAGGCCCTGGGCACGATCGACTTCCACGTCCTGGCAGGCGTAGATCAGATCGAAGCCGCCGATCCATACGGCCACGGCCGCCCACAACAGCCAGGGGATGGGCGTCCCCAGCCCGGCCGTGACCGCGGCCCACGCACCCGCGGCTGCCGCCCCATCCACCAGTCCCAGCCAGAGATGGCAGAGCCAGGTGAAGCGCTTGGTATAGGC
>RFJM01000269.1 GCA_003694905.1 Caldilineae bacterium | reverse complement strand
CAGCAACGCCTGCGTCGCTTCTTCCCGCACCCCTGTATATTTTCGGCCCCGATGCACAGATCGTACGCCTGGAGGCCGACGGCAGGCATAGTAGCCAGATCACCCGCGCCGAAGAACCCATCACAGACTTCGATGTCTCACAACAGACGGGCAACGTGGTCTATGTGGCCGGCGACAAGATCTATTTGACCGATGCCTTCGGTAAGGAAGTGAGGCTGCTCTTCGACGGGGCCCGGTCGCAACCCACGCTCCTGGACAAGCCCCAGGTGCGGGCGGTACGTTTTTCGCCACGGGGCGGTCGCATTGCCTTCGCCTACGATGGCGTCCAGGTCCTCGACATCGCCACCGGTGCGGTGGAGCAAGTGCAGCCCAACGATGGCCTGCGGGGATACAGCTATCAGCCTCTCTCGTGGGCGCCGCGCGGGGACCGCCTGCTGCTGTACCAGTCCTTCTTCACGACCAGAGGCCGCCTCCTTGTCAAAGGACTCAACTTTGATGTCGTCGTGTTTCTCGGTGATGCCTGCTGCGATCCGACCTGGTCACCTGATGGTCGCTACGTGTACACATCGGGTCCCTATTTCTCGCCCGAGAGGGAGCCGGGGTTGAAACGCTACGACACATTCGCCGACGGAGCGCAGGAAGTCCTCATCCCCTTCGATCCCAATGCCGATGAGCTCGATCTGGTGCATCATGCTACCCTGCTGGAAGACGGCTACCTCTACAGCTTTCGGCGCCATCTTAGCAGGCAGGCGTATAGCGACGCCGACCAGAAGCCTGCGTTCGAGATGGTGCGTTCCGCGGCCGACGGTGTAAGCGATGTCAGGCGATTGCGTAACGACCGCTATGCCCTGCGCGATGTCCTCTGGGCGCAGGATGGGAGCGGTGCTGCCATTGTCCCCGAGGTCGAAGGCGAAGCGGCGGCGCTGCCCGTGCTCTGGCTGGCCGCGAATGACACGGCGGCCGTCGAACTGGGCGCTCAGGCCGCCAACGATTACATCGCCATGCTGCGATGGGGGGCAGACGACGAAGCCCTGGCACGCGAACGGCTGCGCATGCGCTTTGTGCAGGACACAGGGATCCGGCTGGCTGGCGAAGATACCTGGGAAGGCATCGTCGATATCGGCGTCTTTCCGCTGCAACATGTGGATGAACCTCTGTGGGTGGCCTATACCATCGGCATGCGGCGCTACGAGCCGGACACCGGCAACCCTCACGTGGTGGGCATCTACCGACGACGGGGTGACGACTGGCAGCAGGTTGCCCTCTACCCGGTGGGCGAAGGCGAGAAGGATCCGGGGGCGGATTTCGTGGGAGAGGGAGGTGTGCGCCAGGTGGAGGTCGAACCGGAAAACATCTGGCTCGAGGTGAATGCAGGGGTGGGTGCCCATTCGGGAACATACCATCTCCTCCGCTTCGACGGCAGCCGCTTCCACACCGAAGCGGTGGGATTCAGTTCTGGCGGGAGAGGTGGATTTCTGGATGACATCAACGGCGACGGTACGCCCGAGGTGGTCCTCGATGTCAGCGACTACTACGTCTTTTGCTACGCCTGTTCTGTGCGATATCGCGACTTCATCATCCTGCGCTGGAACGGGCAGGCCATGGAGCAGGTCCGCTTGCAACCGCTCGGGCCCGAAGCCGGGGAGAAGCTTCGCCGGCGCAACCAACTGGCCATCGCCCTGGCCGAAGCCCGTCTCTGGCGCGACGCGCTGGAGCTTCTCCCATTGCTGGATGGCCCCCCTACATCGGCCGTCGAGGAAACCGTAGCATGGAATCAGGCCCTGATCCGATATCTGGGCGAGGCCAAACGTCCTGCAGCTGCCGGCGAGAGCGTCTATCCCATTCTCGAGAATCTCTTCTTCGGGGACTACCGCCAGGCTGTGGCGCCCTTCCGGCAGTTGGAACCGGCCGATATCTTCAGTGTACCCTCGGCACTGGTGGCGGAGACGGTGGCTGCAGGTTGGGAGGACAACATTTATTTCTGGGTCAACACCATCACCGACCATAGCCTGATGTTGCTGGAGGAGCGAGACCCGGAGGCAGCCGCTGCGGCCTACTTTCTGCGCGCCTGGGCCGCCTATCTGGTCGATCCCGAAGACCCGATGATAATGGCCAATCTGGAAAGTGCCGCATCCCTCATGCCGGATGATCCCCTGTATGCGGCGGCCCGTGATTTTCTGGCCGCGCCCTGACTCAGACGGGTGTGGCCAGGAACTCACGCAGGATCCGGGTGTAGGCTTCCGGCCGGTTCAGATAGGGGAAGTGCCCGGCTGCATGCAAGGTGTGGACCTGCGCCGAGGGATAGGCGGTCTTGAGTTGCTCACGCAGTTTCTCGGGGACGAGAGGATCGTTGTCGGCCTCGATGATGAGGAGGGGAATGCCCAAAGCAGCCGGATCGGGAGGAGCAAAATGTTCCACCACAGCGCGGGCGCGGCCGAGAATCTGCGCCTTGCTCATGCGGCCGTAAGCCTGCTCCAACAGGTAGGCCAGCACCAGCTCCGAGTAGTCTGCAGCCGGATAGATGTTTTGCTCGAAACTACGGCGGAAGAAACGCATCACCGCCCAGGCAGGGAGCCAGGGCAAGACCCGGATGAGGGAAGCATTACGCCGGGCCAGTTCCTCGTTGGGCGGGAAGGTGTTGCCCAACACGACCCGTCGCAAGCGTTGCGGTTGTGTGGCCATCAGGTATTGGGCAAGATAGCCGCCGAGCGAGCTGCCCACCACGTTGGTAACCTCGACCGCTTCGGCCGCCAGAATCGCCAGTACGCCGTCGGCCAGCGCCGCGAGCGAGTCGGCTTGCGCATAGGTGAGGGAGAGCACGCGGAAGTCGGGCGCCAGTGCCTCCATCTGCTGCCACCAGATATCATAGGCGCCGGCCATGCCGTGGAGGAAGAGCACCGTCTCAGGACCTTCCCCCAGCGCCACGTATTCCCAGACACGCCCCTCGCTGTTCAGCCGCTGCGGAGGATAGTGCTGCCGAAACTCCAACAGCGAAAGCCTTATCTCCGGGGGAACTCGGGCTGACAGGTCTTCGAAATCTCTGCGCGGCACCGGCCAGAGATAGACACCCGCCAGGACCATCGCGAGCACGAGTACAATGGCCACCGCAATCACCATGTTTCAGCCCCCCGCCTTCCTGGCCGTGTACCCCAGCTTTGGCAGGATCTGCAACAAGCGCTCCCGGTGATCGCCTTGAAGCTCCAGATCGCCATCTTTCAGAGCGCCACCCGTGCCCAGTTCCGCCTTCAGTCGCTTGAGCAGCGCCTTCTTCGCAGACTCATCCCCTGCCACGCCCCGCAAAACCGATACCGTCTTGCCGCCGCGGCCTTTCCGCTCCAGAAAGATGCGAACCACGCCGTCATTGGGAAGTGGCGGGCGGGTACGGCTTCGTTTCCGCCTGCTACGGTCGCGGGCGGGTTTGCGAGGTTCCACCTCGGTATCGGGGTCGGTAGAGTAGACAAGACGCGTGTTGCGAATGGTGGGCATGAGATTGCTCCTGCTGGGGGCGAATGACGGTGCGACGGCAGGTGTGCCTGCACCGATGACGGTAAGATCATCGCACGGACGGACATGGCCTGCGGTTACGGATCCCCGCCGATCCAGCCATGCGCGTTTTGTTCTCAAGGCAGATAGGGTGGACGACAGGTGGTCGGGCTATTCCTCTTTGTTCCAGAAGCCCCGGTGCTCGATCATCCACAGCTGAGAGTTGAGCGGTGCCTCACCCTCGGCCGGTTGCACGCGCTCGTAGCTGCCGTCGGGCAACATGCGGCGGGCCTTGACATTGTCTCGTAGATGGACGGCCAGGATTTCGCGTACCGCCTCCTTCAGTTCGGGGTCTTCGACCGGAAACAGTTGCTCGACGCGGCGGTCGAGATTGCGCGGCATGAGATCGGCGCTGCCCAACAGGATTTCCTCGTCGCCATGATTGTGGAAATAGTAGATGCGTGTGTGTTCCAGAAAACGCCCGACCACCGAGGTCACGGTGATATTATCGCTGATTCCGGGCACGCCGGGCCGCAGGCAGCAGATCCCCCGTACCTGCAAGTCGACTTTCACGCCCGCTTGCGAAGCCTTGTAGAGGGCCTTGATGCACTGCTTGTCCACCAACTGGTTCATCTTGAAGGCGAGATAGCCGTCGCCATACCGGCGGTGGTGCTCGATCTCGCGCT
>RFJM01000268.1 GCA_003694905.1 Caldilineae bacterium | reverse complement strand
TCCTCTTGCGCTTTGGCCTGGGGGTGGTCAGTACGCTCGAGGGAGGGGAGGATGGAGGTGAGCGCATCCGCCTGCGGCGGTGGCGGAGGTAAGGTCAGGCCAGACCGAGTGCCTCGGCGTCGAGCCGTCGGAAGAACTCGACCATGAAGGCGTGGCGCCGGGCCGCGATCTCTCTCGCGGTGGCCGTATAGAGCCCCTCGGTCAGGACGGCAAGTTTGCAGACAAACTCGTGGCCGGGAGTATAGTTCCGCGTGCCCCCCCATCGTTCGCGGTAGCCCTGTTTATCCTCCCCCACCGTGTTCTCGATCTCCTCGAGGGTGGCAGCCCACAGGCGGTTGCCGTGGTGTCCGGCAAAGGCGAAGGCGCGGGCAATGCCGATGGCTCCGATCGCGTCCAGCTTGTCGGCGTCGGCCAGGCACTGCGCCTCGAGGGTGCGCGGTGCAGGCGGACGGCTGAAGCGATGGGCTGCGATGGAGTGCGCCACAGCTTCTACGAAGGCCGGGTCTTCGTCGGCCAGGATCTGGCGGGCGCGGCGCGCGGCGGCCAGATGATGGTCATGCTCGTGGCGCACACAGTCGTGAAGCAGCCCGGCCGCGCGCACAACGCGGATGTCGGCCCCCTCGCGCCGGGCGATGTGTTCGGCCAGCCGCGTGACCCGCAGCACATGGTCAAAAGCATGGGCCGCATCCCCCTCCGTATACAGCGTCTGCGCGAACTCAGGTGTGATGTCAGGCATGGCTCGGTTCCGGGGTGGCCGCCTCGTCACCCGGCATACGGCGCCAACGTATCCACAGAACCCCGCCGGGCAGACTGCAGAAGAGCTGCACGGCCTGCATCAGTACACTCATGCTAAAGGCGTGCGCGGCCGGGATGCCCACAAGTCCATAGAAGAAGGGATACGCCATCTGGCTGAGTCCCACGCCCCCCACGGAAATGGGGATGATCAGGACCATGGCAATGAGCGGTGTGAAAAGGAAAGCCTCCAACAATGTGATGCCGCCTCCCAGGCTTTCGGAGAGCACGAAGTTCAGCAGCGAGGTAGAGGCAATGCCCACGAGGCCCACACAAAAGGCGATGAGGAGGGTTTTGGTGTGCGAGCGGTAGACTTCAAAGGCCAGCGACAGGGAATCCCAGATGCGACCGAAGCGGCGCAGGAAGGTACCTTTGACCACTCGCTCGACGAGCCGGCGCACGCGGCGGCTCAGCAGTATCGCGGCCAATAGCAGCAGGCTCAGGGCCGCGATTGTGGCGACCACGGGCAGCACACTCAGCTCGGAATGGCCGTCGAGGAAGACGGTCACCAGCGAGGCCAGAGTCGCCACGCTCATGTAGGCCGCCAGACCCAGCAGACGATCGAGCATGACCGAGGCCACAGCCACGGCCCCGCGATCCATGTAACGGGCCAGGCCGTATCCCCGCATGAGGTCGCCGCCGATGTTGGCGGGCAAGAGGTTGTTGAAGAAGAATCCCACGAACGTGTAGTTGACCAGGGCCCGGAAGGGAACCTCCTTCGTCTGCGCGCGCAACAGAATCCACCACTTTAGCGCATTGATGGTCATGGCCGTCCAGAAGATGAGGATGGCGACCAGGACGAGCCACAAGCGGGCGGCTCTCAGGCCGGCCACTACATCCGGCAGCTTGTCACGAAAGAGAAAGAGAGCCAGGGCTATCAGGGCCAGGCTCATGAAGACCCGTATCAGGGAAGCAAAAGGTTTCTGCAAGATTCAACCCCTGGGCTCGTTGCTGACAACCGGGGCAGAGGGTATGGTCTCGAGCGCTTTTTGCCGTCGGTTTTCCACGGCCTCGCGTTCCGAGCGTACGTTGGCCTTCTGAGACCAGGCCATATCCCACACCACATGCCTTTCGCCGCGGACCTTGAAATCGTACCAGCCGAGCAACCGTGACCAGCTCTCCAGCACGGCCAGGAGGAAGAGCACCCACATCAGCTGAATGGTGCCCCAGATGGCCTGCCAGATCTGGCGCAGGGCGATGAGCGCGACCTTGCGTTTGCGCAGGCTGCTGACCTGGTAGCCGTACTTGTGTTTCAGGTAGAGATGGCCGGCATGGTTGCGGCGACGCTGGCGCACGAAGTCACCCAGTGTGGTGGGACCGGTGTTGTATACGACCGCGTCCGGCGCGTAGCGCACCTGCATGCCGCGCTGCACCATGATGGCCTCGACGAAGGCTTCGTCCATGGCCACATCGGGCGGGATCTGGTCGAACACCTTGCGGAAGGCGATCATCTCCCCCAGGCGGGGGATGTCCAGACAGAGCTCATGTTCGAGCTGGAGCCGCAAGTAGGTGAACAGCCCGACGATGTGGTCGGGCGTGTTGACGGGCACTTTGTGCGCGCCGGTCATGCCTACTGTAGGGTCGCGGAACATGCGTACCAGGTGCTCGACGGCCGACTCGTGGGGCAGGGTGTCTCCGCTCTCCAGGACGATGATGTCTTCTTTGGCGATCTTCAGAAAGGCGTTGATGGCCGCGGTCTTGCCCTCGCGGCGCTCCTGCTCGATTAGCTTGATGCGGGGATCGCGCGCCATGAATTCACGCACGATGGGCACGGTGCGGTCGGTGCAGGCGCTGGCCACCACGACGATCTCGGTGATCTCGACCTCATGGAGCAACTGGTCGAGCATGGCCTGCAGGAGCTGCCCGATATTTGCTTCTTCGTTGTAGGCGGTGATGCAGACGCTACACCGCAGTTTTTCTTGCTGGTCCACGGTCAACCTCGTTCAGGTGGAAGAGGTACGTAGCCGCCGCCAAGGCAGCCACAAGCTTGCATTATACACTTGCCGCGGTGAAAGGGAAAACCGCATGCGATTCCGCGATGCGCCAGGCGGAGGCCCCAAGCGCACCCCGCAGGGCAGAATCACGCCGGGAGGATCTCGGCCCGAAACAAAACGAGCCCCCGTGGGGAGCTCGTTTTGTAGCGAGAGCAAGTTATAGTCAGGAAACGCGGTAAATGCGGATCACGCCTCGGGAACGAATGAATTCGATCTCATATCCTAAGCGAGAAGCGGCCCGCCTGATCCGATTCTTCACGGTCTGACGATTGTCCGATTCTTCCAACCTGATGGCCATGCCTTCGCCTACAGCCAAGCCCTCAAGTTGTTCGACGTATTTCTCCAGGATTCGTTCCCGCTGGGACTTGCCCCGCCCCCGTCGCTTTGCCTCAAGAATCTCTTCGACTTCGTCTTTGCTGAGTTTTTCAAAGGTTGGCATGACCTACCTCCTAGAGAGTTGAATTGAGTTTGAATATGATACTTGCTAATATTATCCCTATTTCTCGTGATTTGTCAATAGAACAAACCAACAACTATTCACGTTGTCGTTAACAGACGAACCGGATCCCACCTCATAGCTGTGCCCGGTCAGCCTGCAGGTGAGTTGCCTCGGAACACATTGACCCCCTCTCTCCACCGCATAGGATTTGTCCTAGAATAGTTCCCCCTTTTTCCTGCTTAGCTCATGCCGGGCCGACATACCGGCGAGGGCCGGCTTTCAGCCGGTCGTAGCCGCTGCGGCGTACCTGGGAGTCCCTGCATCGCGCAGGGCGCCGCGAGCCCCGCGCGATGATAGGGCGCCAGACCCACTGCCGCTCATTTGCGTGCTGCCGTATTTCCCTTCGGCGGCCAGGATCCATTACACTCCTGGCATTCCGCTATCCCCACGCACCTCGTGACCTCATACGCCAGCCCTGCCTTTGGAGCGCCGCTACGATGGATCCCGTTATCCACCTCCAGAACCTGATTCGCTGTAATACCACCAATCCCCCCGGCAACGAGATCGTGGCAGCCCGTTATCTCGCGGATGTGCTGTCTCGGGCCGGTTACGCGCCCGTTGTACTCGAATCTGCGCCGGGCCGGGGGAACGTCGTGGCCCGCTACAAGGGCGATGGCAGCAAGAGACCGCTGCTTCTCTACAATCATCTGGACGTTGTGCCCGCCGAGGCGGAGCACTGGAGTCACGATCCCTTCGCCGGTGTCATCGACCGGGGGATGGTATGGGGGCGGGGTGCTTTGGACATGAAGAGCATCGTGGTACAGCAGCTCATGGTGATGCTGCGACTGGCTCGCGAGCGGCCTGCGTTGCGGCGGGACGTGATCTTCGCGGGTTGTGCCGACGAGGAGGTCGGGGGCGAAATGGGGCTTGGCTTCCTGGTCAGGGAGCACCGCGCTCTGGTGGATGCCGAGATCGGCCTGAGCGAGTCCGGCGCCACGCCGATTTACCTGAACGGGCATACCCTCTACGCCATTCAGTGCGGGGAGAAAGGCAGCTGCCGCCTTGTCCTGCGAGCGACTGCGGCGCCAGGTCACGGTGCCTCGCCGGACTACGAGAACTACGCCATCCGCTATCTCGCCATTGCCCTGGAACGGCTCACGCGCGCCTATCTCCCCACGCATCTTACCACGACCGTGCGCAATCTGCTCGCGGCCCTGGCACCCCTAGTGGATGTGCCTGCCGATCGCTTGCTGGACGAAACGGGTTTCGAGAAGGCCTTGGAACAGGTTGCCGTCCCCACACTGCGCCAAAGCCTGCTCCACATCACCCGCAATTCGGCCGCACCTACGCTGCTGCGGGCCGGCACCAAGATCAATGTCGTGCCCGGCACGGCCGAAGCCGAATTGGACGGCCGCATCCTGCCCGGCTATGATGTACATCATCTCATGAGCGAGGTAAGAGCCGCCATCGGGGACGACCTGCCGGTGGAGGTCATCCATGTGCCGGGCCGCGACGCGCCAGGTCTTGAAGCGCCTTCCGCTGGCCCGGTATGGGACACACTGGTCGGTCAGTTGCAGAAACATGACCCCGCCGCAGTGGTTGTGCCCACGCTGCTGGCCGGCGGTACCGATGCCCAACACCTGGCCCCTCTGGGCGTCAAGACCTTTGGCTTCAGCCCTATGCGCTTCCCGCGAGATTTCAACTGGCACGGACTGGTCCACGGTCACGACGAGCGCGTCCCCATCGACGCGCTCGCATGGGGCATCGATGTCCTGTACGATACAGTTCTGGAACTCTGTCGCTAACGCCATCACCTCCTTTCTCCACCTGATTCCTCACAAGCAATGCCGTATACCAACAACATCAGCGGTCACATCGAGGGCGTGGTGATCAAAGAACTCGTCACCCACGCCGATCCGCGCGGCTTTTTCCGCGAGATCATCCGTGTCACCGATCCCTTTTTCGGCGAGGGTTTCGCTCAGTGGAGCCATGCCCGCAACTTCCAGGGCGTGATCAAGGCCTGGCACATCCACCGGCTGCAGACCGATTGGTGGTACTGTCCTATCGGCAACATTAAAGTCGCGCTCTACGACACCCGAGCCGACAGCCCCACCCACGGCAATCTCATGGAACTCTACATGGGCGACAACTACCCTGCCATTGTTTTGCGCATCCCGCCGGGCGTCGCCCACGGCTACAAGGTTCTCAGCGCGGAAGCCCACATGCTCTACATCACAAGCCGGACCTACGACCCCGCGGACGAGGGACGCATTCCCCACGACGATCCCACCATCGGCTACGACTGGCTGGCAGGCCACAAGATCACCTGAGACATGCTGCGACCCGGCGATACCATCGGACCCTATCGCATCGAGCGGGAGATCGGCCGCGGCGGCATGGCCGTCGTCTACCTGGCCTATCACACCCGGCTGGAACGACCGGTTGCGCTCAAAGTCCTGCATCCACATCTTCAGGGCGATACCGAACTGGTGGAGCGCTTCCTGTTCGAGGCGCGTGCCGCGGCGCGGCTGGACCATCCCAACATTGTGGCCATCTACGATGCCGGCAGCGCAGGCGGCGTGGACTACATCGCCATGGAGTATGTGGAAGGCGAGTCTCTGGCCGATATCCTGCAGCGGGTTGGCGGGCCGTTACCGCTAGAATTTGTTATCAGCGTCGTCAACCAGGTGGCCGAGGCCCTGGACTACGCCCACCATCGCGGCATCGTCCATCGCGACATCAAGCCCTCCAATATCCTGGTGCGGGAGAATGGTCACGCTCTGCTCACCGATTTCGGCATCGCCCGTGCCGCCTCTCTCCAGGCCACGACCAGCCGCGGGACAATTCTGGGCACGCCGGAGTACATGTCACCCGAGCAGGCCGAGGGCAAGCTCGTGGATGGCCGCAGCGATGTCTACAGCCTGGGCATCGTTACCTACTGTGCCCTGACCGGCGGTCCGCCATTCCAGGGCGATACGCCCCATGCCGTCCTCCATGCACATGTGCATGAGCCCCTGCCCGATGCAAGACAGCGCAATCCCGCGCTGCCCGTGGGTTTAGGCGATGTCCTGCGCACGGCCACGGCCAAGGACCCGGCGCACCGCTATCCCACCGCGGGCGCCTTTGCCAAAGCTCTGCGCGCTGCCCTGCATCCTACCCAACCCGTCCGGCCCCCGGCACATCGGCCCCCACCCCAAGCGACAAAGGGTACGCCGGTGTGGCTCTACGCGCTGGTCGGCTTTCTGCTGGGCATCGGCGCCCTGGCGTTGGTGGCCTGGTATATGTTCGGCGGCCGCATTGCGCCGGGAGCACCCACCACACCCACGCCGGAGATCGTTGCCGGCAGTGTGCCCACCCAGGCGCCGCCGGCCGTCGTGCCCCC
>RFJM01000267.1 GCA_003694905.1 Caldilineae bacterium | reverse complement strand
GGGTGGCCAGGTGGGGGGCTCGCGTCCGGTCGGCCATAACCTCTGGCAGGACTGGCTCCTGGGCTGGCGTCATCCTCGCGTGATTCGCTATGACGACCCCGAAGCCCGCTATGTCCTCGGCCGCGCCCGCTACACGCCGCCCGACGCCGAAGACGGCCTTATCATCCAGTTGCCCCCTAAGGAATTCCGGGTAGAGAACAAGGCCGGCGCCGGTCAGGGGTGGTGGTCCGGCTCGGGTAACAGTATCGACCATCGGGTTTCCCGAGTCTTTGACCTTACCGCCGCGGGGGATGGGCTTGTGTTCTCTTTCGATGCCTACTGGGACATCGAGCAGGATTGGGACTACGGATATCTCGAGATCTCCACCGACGGCGGCAACACCTGGACCACGTTGCCCGACCGGGACGGCCTTCTGGTTGACAGCAATCCCAACGGCAACAATCTGGGATGGGGACTCACTGGCCGGGGCCAAGGCCGCCTCCGCTTCGATCTTTCGGCCTATCGCGGTCGTTCGGTCGTCCTGCGCTTCCGCTATCTCACCGATACCACCACCGCCACACCCGGCTGGTGGGTGGACAATCTCTCCCTGGACGATGCCAGCGGAAATCTCTACGCCAATGCTCTGGAGGAGGGCTTTGCCGACTGGGACAATCAGGGCTGGGTCGTGACCCCCTTCAGCAAACTGACCGACCAGTTCTACCTGTTGGAATGGCGAGACGACAACGGCTTCGACCGCTCTCTCCTGGATGCTTACCAGATCGTCTTCCAGGACGAGAGCACACGCGAGACCAAGATCAATCGCCTGCCCGCTACCACACCGGGCTTGTTGATCCTCTACCGCGATACCGATGAACCCTTTGATCTGGAGCTCAAGGATAGCCTGGCCCGACCGCCCAGCTACGGGCCCAAATACGGCCTCCTGGTGGTCGATGCCCATCCCTGGCCGCTGCGCTTTGACACCACATCGGCCAACTACCAGAACGGATGGGTAGGCGTGCCTGTCAGCGGCAGGGCTATGCCCGGCGATGCCCTCTTCGGCCGTGTGCCCACGTTGCCGTGGAGCGCCCGCCTGGGTTATGACTTCGATACCTTCACCTGGCAAGAGACCCCCATCGAGTTCAAATCCTGGCCCAGCAGGCCCGCGGTCCCCGCGTTCCACGATGCCCTGGGCTACACGCCCGGCTTCTTCTACCCCGGCACCGGTTCTCTCATCTACTTGCACGACTGGGATGCCAGTGCCGTACTTCCCGCGCGAGGCGACTACAGCGCCGCTGTAACCTGGCCCGACGGTACCCCGAATCCCGCGCTCTACGGCATTGAGATAGCACCGGGACGGGCCCTGGGCACCGGCCATCCCGGAGACAGTCAGGTCCAATACGGCCTGCATGTGGAAGTGCTCGAAAGCAGCGACGAGCGGGGTGTGATACGCGTCTGGAATGCCTTGTACGAGCTGGAAGGCGCGGGTCAGCCTGAATCTCCGTCTGCCGTCAACGGGCAGCAGGTAGATTTTTCCTTTGCTGTGCGCAATGTGGGCAGCACCGGCGACTTCTTCGCCTTTGTGCCTCTGCCGACAGGGACCAGATATGTACCCGGCAGCGTCAGCGGCGATTTCTTCCCCATCGGCGGTCCGACTGCCGCAGATATCGCCGCCCTTGCCCGGATGGGCCCCTCGTTGCCGGCCGAATGGTTGCAGCCCGCCGGCACCGAAGACGTCGCAGGTTTCGGCTATCTCGGACACCTGGATACCGCCGACACCATGACCGGCGGCTTCTCCGTCACCCTCGACGGTGCTCCTACCGGCCAGCCTCTGGAAGCACGACTCACCTTCTACCAGGATGGCGCGCCCTTCAGGGTCTTCACCGCCACTGTGGATGTCCAAAATACGCCTCCCCAGATCACCCTCCCTGCCCCGTCGGCCGATTTGACCGAAGGCGATACCCTGCAGATCGATGGCTCCTTCAGCGATCCTGATCCCGATACCTGGACTGCGACGGTCGACTACGGGGACGGCCAGGGACCTCGCCCTCTAGCGCTCAACCCCGACCACACCTTCAGCCTGGAACATCGCTATGGCAATGAGGGCGTCTTTCAACTGACGGTAAGCGTCGGCGATGGCCGGACGACCACCCAGGCCGTCATACCCATCACGGTGACGAACGCGGTGCCCCAAATTACCCTCTCCGCACCTCCTCCTATCGACGAAGGCGACACAGTGCTGCTTACCGGCATGTTTTCCGACCCGGGGGAGGACACCTGGAGTGCAACAGTCGACTTCGGAGACGGCAGCGCTGCCGAGGAACTGAGTGTGTCGGCCGGGCAGGTATTCACCCTCGAGCATCGTTACGAGCAGAACGGCCTGTACACCCTCACCCTGCGCGTGGGCGACGGGACGGACGAAGGGACGGCTGCCGTCGGTGTGTCGGTGGACAATGTTCCCCCCAGGGTTGACGCCATCACCGATGCGCTGCTGGGCGTGGGTGATCTCTACCAGGCCCAAGGCCGTTTCCGGGATCCCGGCGCAGACGTATGGACGGCAACGGTCGATTACGGCGAAGGCGCGGGCCCCGAGCCTCTGGTGCTCGAGCCCGACCAGAGTTTCCGGCTCGAGCATCGCTATGCCGCGGCCGGCGTCTATACGCTGACCGTGACGGTCTGGGATGAAG
>RFJM01000266.1 GCA_003694905.1 Caldilineae bacterium | reverse complement strand
TCACCGTGCCCATCCATCCTGATACGTTGGTCGTGGGAGGAGGGATTGCCGGCATCCAGGCCGCGCTGGAGATCGCCGACAGCGGCTACCACGTCTATTTGGTGGAGCGCGAAAGCTCCATCGGCGGTCATATGGCCCAGTTCGACAAGACCTTCCCCACGCTCGACTGCTCGGCCTGCATCCTCACGCCCAAGATGGTGGCTGCCGGCTCGCACCCCAACATCACCCTGGTGGCCTGGAGCGAGGTAGAGCAGGTCGACGGGTTCGTCGGCAATTTCACCGTGACCATCCGCAAGAAGGCACGGTATGTGAACGAGGAACTCTGCACGGGCTGCGGCATCTGCATCGAAAAGTGTCCCAAGAAGATCGTCGACAATTCCTTCGAGGTCGGGCTGGGCTATCGCAAGGCCATCGATCGGCCCTTCCCCCAGGCTGTACCCAAGTATCCCGTCATTGACACCACCAACTGCACCTACTTCCAGCGCGGCAAATGCAAGGCCTGTCAGATCTTCTGCCCCACCAAGGCCATCGACTTCGAGCAAAAGGACGAGACCATCCAGGTGCAGGTGGGCAACATCATCCTGGCCACCGGCTATGACCTGTTCGACCCGCGACGTATTCCCCAGTACGGTTACGGTCGTCTGGCCAATGTCTTCACCAGCCTGGAGTTCGAGCGCATGTGCAATGCGGCCGGCCCCACGAACGGCGAGATCGTGTTGCGGGACGGCGTGACCAAACCCCAGGCCGTGGGCATCATCCACTGCGTGGGCAGCCGCGACAAACGCTACAACCCCTACTGCTCCAACATCTGCTGCATGCAGAGCCTGAAGTTCGCGCACCTGGTCAAGGAACGCACCGGCGCAGAAGTGTACAACTTCTACATCGACATGCGAACGGCGTTCAAGGACTACGAGGAATTCTATCAGAAGGTGCTGGGCGAAGGTGTGCACTTCATTCGCGGGCGGGTGGCCGAGGTGACCGACGCGGCCCGCAAACCGGGTGAAGAGGGCAAGCTCATCATCCAGTGCGAGGACACTTTCATCGGCAAGCAACGCCGTATCCCCGTGGACATGGTGATCCTGTCGGCCGCGCTGGAGCCGCGGCGCGACGCCCGCGAGGTCGCGCACAAGTTCGGCATCTCTTGCAGCATGAACGGCTGGTTCACCGAGAAGCACCCGAAGCTGGATCCGGTGGCGACCATGACCGAGGGGATCTTCATCGCAGGCGCCTGCCAGGGGCCGAAGGATATCCCGGCCAGCGTGGCGCAGGGCGCCGCGGCCGCGGCTCGCGTGCTGGGCTACATCCAGCAGGGCGAGCTGGCGCTGGAGCCCGTACGGGCCAGCGTCATCGAAGAGAAATGCTCGGGCTGCCGCATCTGCAACGATCTCTGCCCCTTCAATGCCATTTCCTTCGATACAGCCCGCAAGGTCACCGAGATCAATCCCGCGCTCTGCCAGGGATGCGGCACCTGTGTGGCGGCCTGCCCCTCGGAAGCCATCACCGGCGCCATGTTCAGCAACGAGCAGGTGCTGGCCCAACTGGAAGGCATTCTGGCTTTCAGCGGCAACGGCCACCGCGCACCCGTCCTGGAACCGGAAATGGCTTGAGCCGAAAAAAGGAGCTGAACCATGAGCAACGAAAACGGATTCGAACCCCTGATCATAGGATTCACCTGCAACTGGTGTTCATACCGCGCTGCCGATCTGGCCGGCATCTCGCGGGTGAAGTACCCGCCCAACGTGCGGTTGATTCGGCTCATGTGCTCGGGCCGGCTCGATCCGCTGTTCGTGCTGAAGGCCTTTGCCGGCGGCGCGGACGGCGTGCTCATTTCGGGCTGTCATCCGGGCGAATGCCACTACCTCGAGCAGAACTATAAGACCTTGCGCCGCGTCGCTCTGCTGCGCAACATGCTCACCCAGTTCGGTATCGAGCCGCAACGGGTGAAGCTGCTGTGGGCCAGTGCTGCAGAAGGTGTACGCTTCGCCGAAGAGGTGAGCAAGATGGTTGAGGAGGTGCGGGCGTTGGGGCCCCTGAACTGGTCTCAAATCGCCGGCGCGCCCGAACCGACGGACGAAGAACTCACCCCACCTGATCTTGCTCCCCCACCCTCTTCTCAATCCCAACCTGTCATGGAGGCAGTGTCATGAGCGAGAAGCCAAAGCTGGCAATGTACTGGGCCTCCTCCTGTGGCGGCTGTGAGATCGTCACCCTCGGTATCGGTGAGAACCTGTTGCTCGTGGATGAGGTCTTCGACCTGGCGTTCTTCCCCTGCATCGCCGATTTCAAGGTCGCCGATGTGAAGGGTTACCCCGACGGCTACATCGATGTCTGCCTTTTTAACGGCGCCATCCGCAACTCCGAAAACGAGGAGATGGCCAAGCTGCTGCGCCAGAAGTCGAAGATCCTGGTAGCCTTCGGGTCCTGTGCTTACGAGGGCTGCATTCCGGCGCTTTCGAACCTGACCTCGCGCGAGGCGACGCTGCGGACGGTCTTCCTGGAGAGCCCCACAGTGGACAATCCCGAGGGGGTGCTGCCCCAACCTCGTCACCAGGTCGAGGAGGGTGTGCTGGAGCTCCCCTACTTCTACCACACGGTACGATCGCTGGATCAGGTGGTCGATGTCGACTACTACATCCCCGGCTGCCCGCCCGAACCCCATCAAATCTGGGCAGTGCTGCAGGTGGTGGTCGCGGCCCTGACCGAAGGCGCCCCCCTGCCGCCCAAAGGCAGCGTGGTGGGCGCGGGCGATGTGGCGGTGTGTGAGGAGTGCCCGTTGGAGAAGCACGAGAAAACCGTGGCGCGCTTCTATCGCCCCTATCAGGTACGGCCCGAGCCGGGCCTCTGCCTGCTGGAACAAGGCATCGTCTGCATGGGGCCGTCCACGCGCAGCGGCTGCGGCGCGCGCTGTCCTCAAGTCGGCATGGGCTGCCGCGGCTGTTACGGGCCTCTTCCCGGTGTCGAGGATCAAGGGGCCCGTTCGCTCACCGCGCTGGCCTCGGTGCTGGATGTGGCGGGCAAACCCGGCGACGATGAGCAGGAACTGGAGCAGCAGGTCGAACAGGCTGTGGCGACCATCGTGGATCCGGCCGGCACATTTTATCGCTTCAGCATGGCGCACTCGTTGTTGCGCCGGGCCAAGACTAACGGCGCCCAGAAGGAGGTGGTTTCATGAAACGCATCACCATCGACCCCATCACCCGCCTGGAAGGACACGGCAAGATCGAGATCTTCCTCGACGAGGAAGGGGATGTGGCCAATGTCTACTTCCAGATCCCCGAACTGCGGGGCTTCGAGCAATTCTGTGTCGGCCGGCCGGCCGAAGAAATGCCCCGCATCACCAATCGTATCTGCGGCGTCTGCCCCGAGGCCCATCACATGGCTGCGACGAAGGCCCTCGACGCTCTCTACCATGTGGAACCCTCGTCGGCCGTGAAGAAGCTGCGGGAGCTCTTCTACAGCGCTTTCTACGTGACCGACCACACGACCCATTTCTACGCCTTGGGCGGGCCCGACTTCGTACTCGGGCCCGATGCGCCCAAAGCCGAGCGCAACATCCTGGGCGTCATCCACAAGGTCGGGGTGGAGATCGGGAAGCAGGTCATCGACTGCCGCATGCGCAACCACCACGTGATCCAGATGCTGGGCGGCCGGCATGTGCATCCGGTGGCGGGTCTTCCGGGCGGCTGGAGCCGGGCGCTGACCGCCGAGGAACGGGAAGAGGTGGAGGCGATTGCCCGGCAGAATGTGGACTTCGCTCTCTTTAGCCTGAAGCTGTTCGACGACATCGTGCTGGCGAATCAGGCCTACGTGGATCTGATCCTCTCGGATGCCTTCACGCACCGGACCTACTACATGGGCACCGTAGACGCGAACAACCATGTCAATTTCTACGACGGCATGATCCGGGTGGTCGGTCCCACAGGCAAGGAACTGGTCAAGTACCATGCCAGGGACTACACCCAGCACATCGCCGAGCACGTGGAGCCCTGGACCTATCTCAAGTTCCCCTATCTCAAGGATGTGGGCTGGAAAGGCTTTGTGGACGGCGAAGACAGCGGCGTCTACTGCGCCACACCTCTTTCGCGGCTCAATGCCGCGGACGGCATGGCCACCCCACGGGCGCAAGAGGCCTATGAACGCTTCTATGAAACCCTGGGCTCCAAGAAGAACGGCCGTTACGAACCCGTACATCACCGGCTGGCCACGCATTGGGCAAGGCTGATCGAGCTCCTCTACGCGGCCGAGCGCATGCTGGAGCTGAGCCAGGATCCCGAGATCACGGACCCCAATACACGGCCCGTTGTGGAGACCACACCCGATGAGGGCGTGGGATGTGTCGAGGCCCCGCGCGGGACCCTAACGCATCACTACCAGACCGACGAAAACGGGATTCTGACTCGAGTCAATCTGATCGTCGGCACCACGAACAACTACGCGCCTATTGCCATGTCGGTGAAGAAAGCAGCTCAGTCCCTGATCAAGAAGGGGACGGTGATTACGGATGGGCTGCTCAATCGCATCGAGATGGCCTTCCGCAACTACGATCCCTGTATGTCGTGCGCCACCCACTCCCTGCCGGGGCAGATGCCCCTGGAGGTGGTCATCCGCGATGCGCAGGGAGAGGTGGTCCGGCATCTGAGCCAATACATCTGAGGCTGCATGTCATGAAGACGCTGGTCATTGGCCTGGGCAATCCCATTCTCTGCGATGATGGCGTGGGCGTGCGCGTAGCAGCGGAACTAGCCGGCATGCTGGAAGACAGCGATGGCATCAATGTGGATGTCATCGAGGCCTCCGTCGGCGGGTTGCGCTTGATGGAGCTGATGCAGGGCTATGACCGCGTCATCCTGGTCGATGCTCTGCTCGGCCCCGGCGCGCCGCCGGGCACGATCAAGCGCCTGACACTCTCCGACCTGGAACGGATCACGCCGCCGCAGCACGTGGCCTCTGCGCACGACACAACCCTGATCACCGCTCTGCAGGCGGGGCGGCGGCTGGGCCTGGCCCTGCCCGAATCCGTCGTCATCTACGGTATCTTCGTCGAGAAAGTCGATGAGTTTGGCGAGGAACCCACCCCCGCCGTTGCCCGCGCCATCCCCCAGGCCACTGCAGCCGTCCTCTCCGAACTCCGCGCCGCAATATGAGACCTGGCTACTGGCCGATCATCGATCCGGTCGCCTGTGCCGGCAGGCGTGCCCGCCTGGGCCCAACCCGCCGGAAGTCCCAGCTCATTCTCAGGAGACAAACCATGCTCTCACCGGAACTCATTCGCCGATTCCCTATCTTTGCCGGCCTCACCCACGACAATCTGGTCACCCTGGCCGATGCCGGCGAAGATCTCACTGTGGCCGCCGGCCATTCCTTTTTCCAGGAAGGCGAGGAGATTCATCATCTCTATGTGGTCGTCGAAGGCGCCGTGGGCATCACCATGGAAGTGCCCGCAAGTGGTGCCACCCACACGGTGGCCGAACAGATGACCCGAGAACTGAAGACCGAAGAGACCGTGGTCAGCGCCATCGGACCGGGCGAGGTGTTCGGCTGGTCCGCGCTGGTCCCCCCACACCAGGCCATGGCCGGTGCCCGCGCCCTGACCGAAAGCCGCGTGTTAGTCTTCGACTGTCTGGCCCTGACCGAAGCCTTCAAGGAGGACTGCCGGTTCGGCTTCTTGATGATGCAGCGCATTGCTCAGGTGATCCGGGAACGGCTGCGCAACCTGCGCCTGGAATCGCTGAGCCGTGTGCTGGAAAACCCTGTTGTCGAACCTACGTCCTAGCAACGGCCGGCCGTAGGTCCGCCGCAGACCGCGCCGAAATCATTGCAGGCATTCCAGGAGGGGAGGCGCCATCCCGGAGTCTCCCCTCAATCCGCGTTGACCGGCACCAATCTGGGCTCGTCGGCAGGGACGTAGTCAGGGCGGATGCCCACAAAGAGGCGGAAGAGCAGGGGCGCGAGGCGCCAGAGTCGGTCCGCGAGACCGGGGTAACGCGTGAGCCGGTAGACCCAGGCTGCACCGCGCGCCCGCACCGCCAGTTGCCGCAGGAGGGGATGGCGCAGCACGGCGGCATCGTAGTCGGCAAATCCGAGGTCGTCGCGGGCAAATGCGGCCTGCAGGGTGGCCGCGGCTACCTGACCGTAAGCCAGGGCAAAGGCGATGCCCTCGCCGAACAGAGGATCCACGCCGGCTGCATCGCCCACCAGCAGCACATGGGGCCGGGCATGCCTGCTGCGGGGATCAAACCAGTGGATAGGGTGGCCGCGCAGCCGGCAGCGGGCAAGGTCACGATGGCGCTGGGAGAGAGCCCGTTCCAGGATGGAGGTGAGGGAGGCTCGCGGCAGTTCGGACCGGATGCGACTGTCGTAAACCCCACGATTCATTCGCGCCTGGCCGTCGACAAAGGAAGGGAAGTCCCAAACGTAGCCCTGTAGGCCTTCGCGCATCCAGTCGAAATCGAAACAGGCCACGCCCCGTCGATATTCGATCCGGGCCGCGGGGTCTTCGGGCGTAAGAACCTCCAACAGGCGTGCTTTGCGGCCGCGCTCATTCCATCTGAGCGCGCGTTTGACGGTGCTGTTAGAACCATCGGCCGCTATCAGTGCGCGCGCTCGATAGCTGCCCCTTTCACTCCTCACATGCACCCGGCCTTCCTCGACGCGTACGTCCACCACGCCCTCGCCCTGGCGAACGCGTGTCCCCCGCGCTTCGGTCTGCTCCAGCAGCCAGTGGTCGAACTCGGCTCGATGCACAACGTGAAACAGGGGCGGACTGTGGATGCGGTATGTGCGCGAACCGTAGCGCAGCAGCACTTCGTTGACGGTCACGTGTCGTGGCTCCAGCTCCAGGCCCAGGCCTTGCAAGATTGCCATGCCCGGACGCGTGATACCGCCGCCGCAGAGTTTCTCGCGCGGATGGACCGCCTTGTCGAGGATCAGCATGCGTCCGGCCCAGTCGGGGTCCTGCTGCAGCAGATGCAGTGCAGTGGAGAGGCCGGCCGGGCCTGCACCAACGATGACGAGGTCGACGCTTTCTTCGTACATGGGCGGGTGAAGGGAGGAGAGGATAGTCTACGGGTCTATCATAACAGAGACCAGGACACAACTCAATGCGTCTCAAGGGGTGTGTCCCAGGATCTTGGCGAATTCACCTGGCGCCTTGGCGAGGATGGATGGTTTCCCGGGCCTGCGACACTGAAGAGCTGGCCGACCGTCTCGTTGTGTGTGGCGGCCACGTTTCCGGGGGGCGCCGCCCGCGAGCTGCCCCCAAATGAAAACACACCCCCCTCCTTCTGCCACCAACAGACTTTAGAACCGAGTCGAAAAGGGTGCATTTCAATTTTGGGGCGGCCGGGGCTGCGGATGCGGGGGCGCCCCCGCACCCCCCGTGAGGCCCGTGCGTTGAGAGAGGTTGAGTGAGCGGCG
>RFJM01000265.1 GCA_003694905.1 Caldilineae bacterium | reverse complement strand
GTCCCGGTGTTCTTTTTTTGTCGCCAACCGCTTGAAAAGCACAGAACCCTCGGCGGGCCCCTACGTGGTCGCGACGGTTTGCCTGCGCTCACAGCCCTCATTTGACCAAAGCCCTGGGCCCAGGTACCATATGGCCGTCGGCTCCCGCCTGGCGCGGCAGTCGGCTACAGCTCTACACGGGGGTGGATGTGTCCCGGTGGGCGCCCCGGTCTTCAAAACCGGTGGCGGGCGCTGCGTAGGCGTCCGCGGTGGGTTCGACTCCCATCCATCCCCGCTATCCCCTGCGAGCGTCCGGCGTAATTCAGTGGCCCTATCCAGAAAGCCTGATGAACCTACAAGAAATCCCGCTCAACTTCGACGCCGGTCCATTGCGCATCGAGCGCATGGCCGTTCATCCCTACCCCGATCTCAAGCGATTGTGGGTGCGTATTCAGCTCAGTGCATTCGAGCGTCCGCCAAACGTCCTGCTGCAATGTCTGGACGCTGACGGACGTGAAGTGGCCGAGATGCTGTTGGTGGAATGGCGAGATCCTTATATCTCGCTGACCATGCATCTGCGCAACGGTATTGCGGGTGGCTCCTACACTTTGCGCGCCGAGCTGGCACGTGACGAGGAACTGCTCGACAGTAAGGAATACCCTTTCATCCTGGAATTCCGGGAAGTGGAAGAGGCGAGTCCTTAGCTCCCTTTCCGGCCATCCCGAAGCCACGATTCAGACAGGTGACCAGCCATGGCTCGCAAGCGCCCTTCTCTGACCGTCGGTATCGAGGAAGAATACCAGATCATCGATCCCGAGACCCGTGAACTGACATCCTATATCACCCAGTTACTGAACGAGGGGAGTGTGATTGTCGACCGGGAACTGAAGCCGGAGTTCCTGCAGTCGCAGGTGGAGCTGGGCACGGCTGTATGTAGCAGTATCGAGGAATTGTACGAAGAGTTGGCCCGACAGCGCGGTGCCATCTGCCACCTGGCCGAGCAGCGAGGGCTGAAGATCGCATCGGCGGGCACCCATCCCTTCTCCCACTGGCTCGACCAGGAGATCACACCGCGTGACCGCTACGTAGGATTGCTTGAGGAATTGCAGGTCGTGGCGCAACGGCTGTTGATCTTCGGCATGCATGTTCACATCGGCATTGAGGACCGGGATTTCGCCATTGACTGCATGAATGTGATGCGCTACATGGTGCCGCATATCTCGGCGCTGGCGACATCTTCGCCTTTCTGGAATGGACGCAATACCGGCTTGAAATCGTATCGGGCGGTATTGTTCTCGGATCTACCGCGGACGGGATTGCCAGACTACTTTCCCGATTGGGCTGCGTTCGAACGCTTCGTAGAGGCGCTGGTCAATACGGGATGCATACCCGACGGGAGCAAGATCTGGTGGGATGTGCGGCCCCACTGGCAATTCCCCACCCTCGAGTTCCGCATGTGCGACGCCTGCACCACCATCGAGGAAGCCATTGCCATCGCCGCTCTGTTGCAGGCCATCGTAGCCTGGTTGTGGGATCTGCGGCAACGCAACATGACTTTTCGCCTGTATCGACGTGACCTGATCGAGGAGAATCGGTGGCGGGCCATCCGCTACGGACTCGATGGCAAGCTCATCGACTGGGGCAAGGAGAAGGAGCTCCCGGCACGCTGGTTGTTGCGCGAACTGTTGCGGTTGGTGGATCCTTTTGTGGAAGAGCTGGGGAGCCGCCGCTTTATCGAACCCATCTATTCCATCCTGGAAAAGGGCTCCAGCGCGGACCGTCAACTTCGGGTGTACCACGAGTCGGGGGGCGATATGAAGGCGGTGGTGGATCACCTCATCGAGGAGACCCGGCAGGGTATCATTCCCCCCACCTGAGAACTCGCCCACGCCCTAACATGCGACGCCGCCGGACCGTGCTCGGGTTTTCGCTGCTGCTCATCGTGGTGAGTTGGTGGCTGGTGTCGTCGGCCGGCAGGGGGTTGGAGCGGCGTGACTTTGTGGTCGACGGTGTGCCACTGCTGTTCATCGCGCCGGAGCAGCGGGAGAGCGCGCCGGTCGTGTTGATAGCCCATGGGTTCAGCGGCTCGCGGTTGCTGATGCAAGGCTACGCCTACACGCTGGCCCACGCGGGTTACGCCACCATGGCCTGGGACTTTGCCGGAAACGCCGCGCACGCTCGGCCCAAAGGCGCACGCTCGTTGCAAGAGGATGTGGAGACGGCGTGGCGGGCGGTGGCACAACAGCCGGGGGTGGACACGGGCCGCGCCGCCATCCTGGGTCACTCCATGGGAAGCGGTGTGGCCATGGAAGCCGCGCTGCGCCATCCCGACCGTTTTGCCGCGACCGTGGCCATCTCGCCCACCCACGCCGATGTCCGTCCCGGCGCGCCACGTAACCTGCTGTTGCAGGCAGGGAGTCTCGAAGGTCGCTTTGTCGCCAATGCCAGGGCGTTGCTGGCAGCGGCCGGCGGCCCGAATCAGGACATGGCGGCAGGGCTGGGGCGCGCACTGGTGATCGTGCCCGGCGTGGAACACATCTCTATCCTCTTTCATCCCCGCAGTCATCGCGCCGCGCGCGAATGGCTGGACAAGACTTTCGACAGGCGTAGCAGCGGGAGATACAGCGATCGCCGCATCCTCTGGTATGGGCTGCATCTGCTTGGGTGGTTGGGTGTGATGGCAGCCTGGGCGCCGCAACTGGGCCGGAGGTCACCCCGTGCAGGACGGCGGCGAGAGAGGCTGTCCTGGTGGGCCGGTGTAGTGGCAGGCCCCCTGGTAGCGACAGCTACGCTGGCTGCTCTTCAGAGCGTCGTAGATCTGCCCTCTCTGGCAGGATTCCTGGTGGGGGGAGCGCTGGCGTTGTGGTTCCTGGTAGCCGGCCTGGCCTGGTTGTTCATAGGGGGAAGGTGGCGGGAAAGGAATGTGGGTGCACGGGAGGAGACCCCAGGGGCGAGCGTGTCGCGTGCCCGTACACTCCTGACGGCGATGAGCGCGTTTGTTATTCTGTGGATGGCAATGGGAGCCATGGCGCAGGTTGTGTGGTTGCAGTGGTGGCTGATCACCCCGCGACTGGTGCGCTGGCCTTTGCTCGCTCTCGGCGTGTTCCCCTGGATGTGGGCGTCGGCACAGGCTCAGGCAGGGCGCCCTCTTCTACATCGCCTGCTCTGGTGGTTTGGTCAGTGCCTCACGTGTGTGGTGGGTTTGCTGCTCCTCGCGTTATGGGTACCGGGCATGGGCTTCGTCGTCCTGTTGCTGCCGGTGGTCCCCATCATCTTTGCGCTGCTGGCGGTGACCCATGCACTGCTAGAGCACCCACCGGCCTCGGCCCTGGCCGGAGCTCTCTTTTTTGCCTGGGCGCTGGCGGCGGTCTTCCCCCTGGCCACCTAGACGCCAAAACAGGTGAGGATGCGGTCGACCGAGCCGACGTAGCCAGCGCCGAACAACCTGACGTGTACCAGCAAGGGGTAGAGATTGTAGAGATCGCGACGCTCTTCCCAGAAACCGGGGCGGATGGGGTGCAACTCGGCATAGCGGGCGAAGAAGGTGGAGCCAAAGGTATGGAAGAGGGTGATGAAGGCCAGTTCGATTTCTGGATCGGCGTAGTAAAGGGCAGGATCGAGGAAGCCGGTGATCTTGTCGCCATGGGCGAGGACGTTGGTCGTCCAGACATCGCCGTGGATGAGCGAAGGAGGAGCCGGGTCGGTGAGCCAGCGGTCCAGACGCGCGGCGAGCCTCTCCAGCCGGTCATAGATGCGGGCAGGCAGGCGTCCGGCATCCAGCGCCATCCTCCCCATGAAAAGCAGGCGCCTGTCGCGGAAGAACTCGAGCCAGGAATCGGTGCGATCGTTGGGTTGATGCAACCCGCCGATGAGGGTGTCTTCTTCCAGGCCGTATTGCGGGGCGCGGATGCTGTGCAGGTCGGCCAGCAGCGTCGCTGCGTGGGCTTCCGCGGCCGGTGAGAAGCGGCTGGCTCCAGGGAGATACTCCATGACGAGCAGGCTATCGGAGCCGTGGATCACGGCGGGCACGGGCAGGCGGCTACGCGTGGCCAGATAGGTGAGCATGTAAGCCTCGCGGCCCAAGATGGGATGGGCCGAGTGATCCACTTTGGCCACGAAACGCCGGCCGTCCTTCATATCGATGCGATAGACTTCGCCCACGCAGCCACCGGAGAGGGGACCGATAGCCGCGGGTTCCGCACCCAGGATGTCACAGAGTTGTTGTCGAAGGGGGGCTTTCGTATTCATGGCTGTGATGGGGAAGGGTGTAGGGTCACCGACCCTGGCGATCCTACCACAGGAGTGGGGGGCAAGGGAACCGGGGGGAGTCGGCTCTAGAGTCTGTTGGTGGCAGAAGGAAGGGGGTGTGTTTCAATTTGGGGGGCAGCTCGCGGGCAGCGCACCCGGAAAAGCCCGACCCGACCTGACGACTAACGATCGTTTCAGCTTGCCAAGCCGTTCTGCATGGGCCAGCATCCGGACACCCTGGAAAGCCTGTCCCACATGCAGCCCTGCCCGAGAAGCTGAAACCTCGGCCGCCTGTCTGGTCGGCCGAGGCCGCGGATGCGGGCGCTCCCCCGCACGCCCTTAGCAGGGGGGACCCTTACTGGCCTAGCGCACCGGCTGCCCCTATTTTGAAACGCACCCCTTTTTCGCACAAATGGTTGCTATTTGCACAGATCTATTGTAAACTGGCGTTATCCCCCTTCCTTTCCCCCTCCCCAGGCGATTCAAGCTTATGTCTCGATTGGTTTGGGCAAGCGCCATCATTTGCGTTACTTTAGCAATGGTCTTCGCGTCCTTTCCCGGCGGTGCGGCCGCCGAGGCGGTAGGACCGTCGGCACTGTTGAGCTGTTACAACCTGCTGAGCAACGGCGATATGGAAGGCACGAGCGGCTGGCAATTCGGGCTTACGGCCGCGCAAGGCGCCTATTCCGCCGCGCAATACCACAGTCCCACCCACAGCGCACGGCTGGGCATCGTCAGTGGCCCCAACAAGGCCAGCTATTCCTCGATGCAGCAGACGGTCGCCATCCCTGTGGTCGACAGCGCGCGCCTGCGCTTGTGGGTCTATCCCATCAGCCAGCCGCTGGATGGGGGAGACCTGCAGGAGATCCAGATCCTCAATAACAGCAACGCCTCATTGCGGCAGGTGTGGAGTAACATCAGCAACGAGGCCGGCTGGCGCGAACTGGTCTTCGATGTCAGCGAGTTCATGGGCCAAACGGTGACGCTGTACATCAATGTTCTCAACAACGGCACAGGCGGTTTGACGGCGCTGTACGTGGACGATGTGGCGCTCGAGGCATGTAGCGATGGGGGTACACCCATTCTGCCGCCACCGACACCCATCATCCCTCCGCCCACGGTGATCCTCACGGCCACGCCTACGCCCACGCCCTTTTTTGTGACGGCCACACCTACGCCTACGTCCTTTGTACTCACCGCCACGCCTACCCCGATCGTCGTGACCAATACGCCTACTCCCACCGACACCCCCTTCGTGCTCACCGCCACGCCCACGCCCATCGTCGTTACCAACACCCCTACCCCGACCGACACACCTTGGGTAGTGACGGCCACACCAACACCCATCGTCGTGACCAACACGCCTACGCCGACCCCAACTTCCAACATCGTCACGGCTACCCCCACACCGATTGTGGTCACCAACACGCCCACGCCAACGCCG
>RFJM01000031.1 GCA_003694905.1 Caldilineae bacterium | reverse complement strand
TGGGCCACAGGCCTGCTGATCGCCGCTACATGGGGCACGGTAACCGCGGCGCACCTGCTGGTAACGCAGCCTTTGCCTTACCTCATGGGCTCCTATCTCCTGGTCGTCCTCATCGCCGGCCTGGTCAAGGACCTGCGCGCGGGACTGGTGGTGATGGCAGGAAGCATCCTGGCGGGAGCCGTCATGTCGGGCCTGCAACTCGCAGGATGGTCGTGGGGCCGTTCCTTCACACCCTCACCCCTCACCCTCTTCTGGGGAAACGCCATCCTGCTCATGCTGGCTGTGTTGCTTCTGTGGCTATTTGTGCGCACCCGTATGCACAGCGAGGAGCAAGCCCGACGCGAGCGCGACCGACTACGGTTGATCCTGGATACCACCATGGACGGCTACATCCTGGCCGATGGCAAGGGCCAGATCATCGCGGTCAACCCGGCCTACTGCGAGATGATCGGCTACTCGGCCGAGGAGCTGTGCCGCATGAACATCAACCAGCTCGAAGCTGCCCTCGACCAGGAACAGATAAACCGGCGCATTCGCGAAATGATGGCGGCAGGGTCGATGCGTTTCGAGACCCGACACCGCCGCAAGGACGGCCGCGTCATCGACCTGGAGGTGAGCATCTCCATCATGCAAAGTGACATCGGCCCCCTGGTCGCTGCCTTCGTCCGCGATGTGACCGAACGCAAGCTCGCCGAAGCCAGGCTGCACAGCTACGCCGAACGCCTCCGCCTGTTACACGAGGTCGACCAGGCCATCCTGGCGGCTCAATCCCCCACGGGCATCGCCCAGGCGGCTCTCGAGAAACTGCGTGCCATCATCCCCTACGACCGGGCCAGCGTCATGGCCTTCGATCTGGACAAGATGCAGGCCCGGCAACTGGCCGCCATCCCCACCAGCGACGTCGAGAGCGCAGGTAGTTGGCCCTTGCGCCCCGTCACGACGATCCTGGCCCGTCTCGCGGCCGGCGAGGTCTATCGTGTCGATGACGTGACCCGGCTGGATCAGCCGACCCAGTTCCATCGTCGCCTCCTCGAACTCAATTTGCGCTCTGCTTTCAGCGTACCCCTGCGCGTCCAGGACACCCTTTTGGGCAATCTCAACCTCCAGTTTGCCGCGCCAGACGCTTTCGATGAGGAAGACATCCTCTTTGCCCGGCAGGTTGCCGATCAATTGGCCGTCGCCCTCACTCAGGCGCGGTTGGTCGAGGATCGGGAGCGACGCTGGCGCGAGCTCGCCATCCTTTATGAAGCCAGCCGAGTTTTTGCCCGCAGTCTGGATCCCGAAGAGATCGGCCAACAACTGATCGTCACCATGGAGCAGCTCATGGCCTACACTTATGGAGCAGTCCTCATTCGGGACGAGGAAACGGACGAGATCCTGCCTCTGGCCCTCAGCGACCAGGGCAGGGGCCCGGAGTTCGTGGTACGGGACAAGGAGTACGTGCGGAGCAAGGGATTGCGCGTGGGACAGGGCATCGTGGGCTGGGTCATCCAGAACGGCCGCAGCGTACGGCTGGGAGACGTCCGGCGGGATCCTCGCTATGTGGCCATGCGTGAAGATGTGGTGTCCGAACTCTGTGTGCCCCTGGCGGTCGGCGACAAGGTCATCGGCGCTCTCAATGTGGAATCGGCCGAGCCGAATGCATACACCGAAGATGACGAACGGCTGCTGATGGCGCTGGCCGGGCCGGCGGCGCTGGCCATCGAGAATGCCAGGCTCTACGAGCAGACCCGGCGTCACGCTCTGGAACTGGAAGAGCGGGTGGCACGCCGTACCGCCGAACTGGAGGCGGCCAATCGCGAACTGGAAGCCTTTGCCTATTCTGTGTCCCACGACCTGCGGGCTCCATTGCGCGCCATCCAAGGCTTCGCCGAGATCATCGCCGACCGCTATCGCTCGCACCTCCCGGAAGAAGGCCGCCAGTACTTTGACTATATCGTCGAGGCAGGGCAAAATATGTATGCTATCATCCAGGATCTGCTCGACTATTCTCGCCTGGGACGCGTCGCCCTGAAGCTCGAACCCGTCTCCGTGGCCGAGACCCTCTCTTCCGCCTGGCAAACCCTCTCGGTTCGCGCCGCAGAAGAGGATGCCCACCTGGAGGTTTCAGGCCCGCTGCCCACCGTCGTTGCCGATCGACACTTGCTCGAGCGCATGTTCACCAATCTCCTCGACAACGCGCTCACGTACCATCGCCCGGGTGAGCCACCACACATCACCGTATCTGCCCGGCAACAGGGAGAGGACGCGATCATATATATGCGCGACGAGGGAATCGGCATCGAGCCTCGTTTCCACAACGCCGTTTTCGACATGTTCCAGCGCCTGCATTCGAGCGAGGAATACCCCGGCACCGGTATCGGCCTGGCCATCGTGCACAAGTGTGCCACCCTGATGAACGGCCAGGTCGGTGTGGAATCCGAGCCGGGCCGGGGCAGCACCTTTTGGATCCGATTACCGGGAAGCGTATCATGAACCGAGCCCATATCCTCCTCCTCGATCCTGATCCCGTCGAAGCGGAACAGGCGCAGCGTGCTTTCCGGGAGGCGGGTTGGGAACAGCGTCTGCATGTCGTATCCGACGGGGAAGAAGCGTTCGCCTACCTGCTCGGCCGCGGGGTCTATCACGATCGGTTTACCTACCCTCAGCCGCGAGTCATCCTTCTCGGCGCGACAAAACCCGACCCAGCTGCTATCCAGGTGGTACAGGCGGTGAAACAGAGCCAGGACCTGAGACGCATTCCCGTCGTTGTCCTCACCCGTGCGTGTGACAAAACCGATCTCCAGCACTGGTACGAAGTGGGCGTCAACTCCTGTCTCGTCAAACCGTCTGATTTCGACGATTTCCTGCAGTTGGTGCGTATGTGTGGCGCATACTGGTTGAGTGTCAACATCATCCCACCTATTCCACCCTACCCTCAACCATGATTCCATGAACGAGCAACTCTCATCTCGGTCTCAAAGCATTCGCGTCCTGCATGTCGATGATAATCCCCACGATATCGCGCTGGTGCGCGATGCTCTGGTACATGCAGATCTCCCTATCGAGCTTCACACCGTCACTTCCTTTCGACAATTCGCGGAGACAATAGCGAATCGGGATTTTGACCTGGTTCTGACCGACTACAACATCCTGGGCTTCTCGGGCTTCGAGGTCATCGACCGCTTACAGGAACATCTGGGCGACGTGGCCGTGATCCTGTTGACCGGTACCGGTTCCGAAGAGGTTGCCATCGAAGCCTTGCGAAGAAACATCGACGACTACGTCATCAAGACGCCGGCCCATATCCGCCAGCTCCCCCATCGCATCGAGGCCGTGCTCGAGCGGCGTCGGCTGCTGCGGGAAAAGGAGGAAGCAGAAGCGGCTCTGCGCCTGAGCGAAGCGCGCTATCGCGAGATTTCCGAGCTGATGTCGGATTATGCCTACTCCTTCCACATCCTGCAGGATGGGGGCATGCAGCTTGACTGGATTACCGCTCGATCCTTTGCCCGCATCACCGGCTTCACGCCCGAAGACCTCTGGGCGCGGGGTGGCTGGACCACACTCATTCACCCCGACGACATGCCCATCGTCCAGAAACGGGCCCAGCGACTTCTCTCCGGCCGGCCGGATGTCAGCGAGTTCCGCATCATCACCAAATCGGGAGACATACGTTGGCTGCGCGATCATGCTCACCCCGTATGGGATGAGCGCGAGCAGCGCGTTGTGCGCATCTATGGCGCTGCCCGGGACATCACCCAACAGATGCGCCAACGACGTCTTCTGGATGCGTTGAACAAGGCCGCGGCTGCCCTCACCACCGCTCGCAGCCTGGATGAGATCTTCGAGATCGTGCGGCAGACCCTGCGCAAGATAGGCTATACCTGCATGGTGCTGCCGCTCGATGACAACCAGGAGCGGCTCTACACCCGCTATCTCGGATTCGACAGCGCTCTTTTGCGGCGGGCTGAGGAGCTGGTGGGCATGGGCCACGAAGACTTTTCGATAGCAGTCGCGAACTCGGGTCCCTTCCGCGAGGTTGTCAGCGAGGACAAGAC
>RFJM01000264.1 GCA_003694905.1 Caldilineae bacterium | reverse complement strand
GTGCAAGGGGGGCGGGGGAGCGCCCCCGCATCTGCGGCCTCGGCCACCGAGACGGGCGGCCGGGACGTCAGCTTCTCGGGCAGAGCAAGATGTGGGACAGGCTTTCCAGCCTGTCCGGATGCCGACCCACGCAGCACGGCCTGGCAAGCTGAAACGATCGTTAATCGTCTGGTTGGGTGTGGCCGCGACGTTTCCGGGGGGCGCCGCCCGCGAGCTGCCCCCAAATTGAAACACACCCCCTCTTCTGCCACCAACAGACTTTAGAACCGAGTCGCGTTTCCGCTCATCCGATCGGCCCATGCTATAATGCACATCCGCCTAGCGGCGACTACCCCGCCTGACCTCCCTGTCTATGTATCTCACCGACCGCTACAAGCGACGCAAGAAGAGCAAGAATCGCCGATTTATCTTTCTCGTTTTGCTCGCGGCTTTTCTGCTCTATGTGGCCGTCCGTCAGCCCGAGTGGGTGCCCAATCCCTTCGAACCCACCCCTACGCCGACGCCCTCACCGGTAGGTTTGCTGATCGAGGCCGAGATGGGCTACATCGAGGGAAGGCTGGCAGATGCGGTTGCCGCCTACCAGCACTATCTGGTTCTGAAACCCGAAGATGCCCAGAGCTGGGCGCAACTGGCACGCCTGCAGATTCTGCACGATCAGCCCGAGGACGCCCTGGAGAGTGCGCAGCGAGCCGTCGCCCTTAAGGATGACGAAGCCTTCTACAATGCGGTGCTGGCCTGGGCTCTGGACTGGAACCAGAAATACAACGACGCTATCGAAGTGGGCATCCACGCGGTGGATCTGGATCCGACCCTGGCGGAAGCCCATGCTTACCTGGCCGAGGTGTACGCGGACCTGGGGAACTGGCAGCGGGCCGAAGAGGAAGCCCAGGAGGCAGTGCGGCTGAATCCACAGAGTGTGGATGCCCATCGCGCTCTGGGCTATGCCTACAACGCCCGCGGCAGATACAAGCAGTCGGTCGAAGCCTATCTGGAAGCCATACGACTCCATCCCAAGCTGGCCAGGCTTTACTACGAGACAGGTTTGAATTTCACGGCCATGCGCGACTACGAAAACGCGATCGCATACTACCGCGAGGCCATTGCGCTGGACGCGGATTACGGCGATGCGTACGACGCGCTGGGCTGGGCCTACTACTACATGGGTGATCCCGAACGAGCGGTCATCGAGTTGGAGAAGGCGGTGGAAATCGAGCCCGACAATGCCATCATCTGGGCACACCTGGGGATGGCGCTGTATCGCCGACAGCGCTACGAAGATGCCGTCGAGCCTCTGACCCGCGCCATTGAACTGGGGGCCGACAACGAAGTCTATTACTACACCCTGGGTCTGTCCTACATCTACGGCGAGCCGCGTAACTGCCAGGCAGCCATCGAGTGGTTGTATCGAGCACTGGAGCTCAACCCGGCCTCGCAGCCGGCGCTGGTCGGACTGCAGACCTGTGCGGAGGAGGGTACCCCAGAGGCGGGGTCGTGAGGTGTGGCGGCGGCAAGTCCGGCCCTTTCGGAGCGGGCTACCACCGGCCGCGTCGACTGCCCATGCCCCGCATCTTTTCGCCTGTCCTGGTGTTGTAACAGTGATGAAAACCATCGAAAGGATCCCTGTACGAGACCCCATGAGGCGGTCTCTTTTGCTGAATCTATGAAAACAAATACTCGTGTCGTTGTCACCGGTATGGGCGCCATTGCTTCGGTGGGTCACGATGTCGAGACCATCTGGAACAATGTGGTTGCCGGGAAACCAAATGTCACGCCCATTACCCGGTTTGAAGTCGGTCATCTCAGAACTCGCTTTGCGGCCCAGATCCAGGACTACGATCTGGAAGAGCATCTGGACCGGCGCACCGTGCGCCGGCTGGGTACTTATATCGGCTATGCTCTGGCCGCTGCGGCCCAGGCCTGGCAGGATGCCGGGCTGCAAGAGGATGGCTTCGATCCCAAGAGGGTCGGGGTTGTCATCGGCTCGGCCATCGGCGGCATCAATGCTCTCCTCTCCCAGTACGATGTGATGCTGGAAGACGGTCCGCGCCGCGTCAGCCCCTTTGCCGTGCCGGGCATGCTCATCGACACCGCACCGGGCCAGATCGCCATCGCGTACGGCCTGCGCGGGGTGAACATGGGGGTGGTCGGTGCATGCGCCTCCGGAAACTACGGCGTCGGCGAGGCCTACCATGCTATCCGCCGTGGCGATGCCGACGTAATGTTGGCCGGAGGCGTGGAATCGGCCTTGCATCCCTTTACTCTGGCCGGCTTTGAACGCGCCCAGGCCCTATCCGCGCGCAACGAGGAGCCCAATCGCGCTTCCCGGCCTTTCGATGCCGAGCGCGATGGCTTTGTCATGGCTGAGGGCGCGGCCATCTTGGTGTTGGAACGGTTGGAGCACGCACAGGCCCGCAACGCCACTATCTACGGCGAGATCTTGGGCTATAGTGCCACGGCCGATGCCTATCACCTCACCGCACCCCACGAAGAGGGCCTGGGTGCCATCGAATGCATGGAACGCGCGCTGACCTGGGCAGGGCTGCGGCCACAGGACATCGATTACATCAATGCTCACGGCACCAGTACCCGCCTCAACGACGCCAGCGAGACCGCTGCCATCAAGAAGGTCTTCGGCGAGCACGACTACGATATCCCCATCAGCTCCACCAAATCGGTCACAGGCCATCTGCTGGGCGCAGCCGGTGCCATGGAATCTATTTTCTGTCTGTTGGCCCTGCGCGATGGCATCATACCGCCGACCATCAACTACGAAACTCCAGACCCGGCCTGTGATCTGGATTATGTGCCCAACCAGGCGCGGCGTGCCAGGCTGCGTTATGTTCTCAGCAACTCCTTTGGTTTTGGTGGGCACAATAGCTCTCTTGTCCTGGGAGGGATGAACCATGGCAGGCACTAACGGCAAACATGCTTCCACGTTGCGTTATGCTCACATCACCGGTTGGGGCAAGGCCCTGCCGGACAGAGTGATCACCAACGACGAGTTGGCCCAGATCGTCGATACCAGCGACGAGTGGATCCGTACACGCACAGGCATCCGCCGCCGCCGCATCGCTGTGGACCCGTCCGAAACTTCGGCCACCCTTGGCACCAAGGCCGCCCGCGCGGCCCTGGAGGTGGCCGACCTACCGCCTCACAAAGTTGATCTGATCATCTGCGCGACATCGTCCCCCGAGCACACCTTTCCTTCTACCGCCTCTCTGATCCAGGATGGCCTGGGCGCGGTGAATGCCGGTGCTTTTGACCTTTCGGCCGCGTGTTCGGGCTTCGTCTACGGCATCAGCCTGGCCAGCGGCATGATCGGCACCGGCCAGATGGACAATATCCTGGTCATCGGCGCCGAGACCCTCTCGCGCATTGTCGACTGGTCGGACCGCAATACCTGTGTGCTGTTTGGCGATGGTGCCGGCGCGGTCTTGTTGCAGGCCAGCCCTGTTCCCGGTGGGGTATTGTCGTCGGTGTTGGGCAGCGATGGCTCGGGAGGGGACTTGCTGATCCTGCCCGCGGGAGGTAGCAAACAGCCCGCCACTCTGGAGACGGTGGCAGCAGGCAAGCATTTCATCAAGATGGACGGCCGGGCAGTTTTCCGTTTCGCCACCCGTGTCATGGCCGAGGCCACTCTGCAGGCGATAGAGAAGGCAGGGCTCTCCATCGACGATATCGATCTGGTCATTCCCCATCAGGCCAACGAACGGATTATCAAATCCTCCATGCGCCAGCTCAAGCTGCCCGAGGAGAAGATCTTCATCAATCTCTACGACTACGGCAACACGTCCACGGCGTCCATTCCCATCGCCCTGTGCGAGGCCGTGGAGCAGGACCGTCTGAAGCCCAACGACAATCTGGTCATGGTCGGCTTTGGCGCCGGTCTGACCTGGGCAGCAACGGCGGTCAAGTGGGCCGTGCCCGGTGCACGCGAGGTGCCGGCCTGGCGCGTGCATCAACGCTCGGCCTCTTACGGCCTGGCTCACGTGCGCTCGCGCTTCCTGCGCTTCAGCCGCAAGGTGGAGGGAAGCCTGGTTACCGAAGACGGCGATGCCTGGAGCGAAGTTCTCTCTCGCCGTATCGAGAACTGGCGGCGTTCGCGCGAAGAGTAGGCGTCCTTGACGCTAGTCCACGGTGTGGGGTAGGATGCTAGGTACTGTGAACGATCCTGCCCTGTCCACCCCTGCCCCTTCCTCCAATCTCGCCGATTATCCTCGCCCTTCGGTGACGGTGGATCTGGTGCTATTCACCTTTGCCGAAGGGGAATTGCGCGTGCTGCTCATCAAGCGCAAACACGAGCCCTACGCGGGTGCGTGGGCGCTGCCGGGCGGTTTTATCGGCATCGACGAAAAGCTGGAGGAAGCGGCTGCGCGCGAGTTGTATGAAGAAACCGGCATCCGCGACGTCTATCTAGAGCAGCTCTATACCTTCGGGGATCCGGATCGGGATCCCCGAGGCCGCGTCATTACGGTGGCGTACTTCGCTATCGTAAGTGCAGACCTGATGCCGGAGGCCCACGCCGGCGATGATGCTGAAGATACAGGCTGGTTCAACGTTTATGCCCTGCCGCAGCTGGCTTTCGATCACGGGCGCATCATCAACTATGCGGTGCAACGACTGCGCTACAAGCTGGAATACACCGCGCTGGGCTTCTTACTTCTGCCGGAGGAGTTCACCCTGAGCGAACTGCAGAGCGTGTATGAGGTCGTCCTGCAGGAAAAGCTAGACAAGCGCAACTTCCGCCGCAAGATCCTGGCCCAGGGCATTCTCGAGAAGACGGGGCGCCTACGTTACGGCGACCACCGTCCTGCCAAGCTCTATCGCTTCACCGCCGCGGCCATCGAGCTGGAGAAGGCGCGCCGGCGATTTCCCTGAGGGGTCGGGGAGGCGCAACGATCATTTCTATGAACACATCGAGTAAAACGCCGCAACGTCATTGCATGGTGGTGCACAATTACTATCCCCTGGGCGAGCCGCGCGTTCAACGTCAGGCCGAAGCGCTGGTGGCAGCGGGTATCGAGGTAGACGTCATCTGCCTGCGTAATCGCGACGAGGCGCCTCGCGCGGTCGCGGCCGGCGTCAACGTGTATCGCGTACCGGTGGCGCGAGACAAGAACCGGGGGCCCGTAGCGCAGTTCTTCGAGTACCTGGCTTTCTTCATCCTGGCTTTCGCGCGGGTGTCGTTACTGCATTTGCTACGGCGTTACGATGTGGTACAGGTGCATAATCTGCCCGATTTTCTTGTCTTCGCCGCGGCTGTGCCCCGGCTGCTGGGCGCGGCCGTGATCCTGGACCTGCACGATCTCATGCCCGAATTCTACATGTCGCGCTTTCGGCGCGGCCCCGAGGCCTTGCCCGTGCGGCTCATACTCTGGCAAGAGCGGGTGAGCTGTCGGTTCGCCACCCATGTCATTACCGTAAGCTCCCTCTGGCGCCAGGATCTGATACGGCGGGGAGTGCCGGCCGCCAAATGCTCGGTGGTCATGAATCTGCCCGACGACCGCATCTTCAAGGCCGATGTGACCCCGGCTCCCAGACCGGAGGGATTTCATCTCTTCTATCACGGCAATCTCACCCATCGCTATGGTGTAGATTTGGCCCTGCGGGCGCTGGCCGAGGTGCGAGCAGATATCCCCGATGTGTTCATGACCATCCACGGGCGGGGTGAGTTCCTGCAAACACTGCAGGAACTCTGTCGCCAACTGGATCTGGAGGACATCGTTCGTTTCAGCACCGGGCTGCTGCCCATGGAAGCGTTGCCGGCCTTGATCGCCAGCGCCGATGTGGCGGTGGTACCATACCGCCGTGACGTCTTCACCGACGGCATTCTCCCGACTAAACTGATGGAATATGCGGCACTGGGTATTCCCACCATCGTGGCCCGCACCCCGGTCATCGAGGCTTATTTCGACGAGGATATGGTGGCCTACTTCGATGCAGAAGACATCGGACAACTGGCCGGGCACATCCGCTCACTCTACCGGGACCCGGAGCGCCGTCGGGTTCTGGCCGGCAATATCCGGCGCTTTACAGCAACTTATCATTGGGCGAAACAAAAGGCGGAATACGTGGCGCTGGTGCGGCGTCTGGCTGCGACCTGAGCCTTGATGTGTTGCCCGCAAGGAGAACCAGATGAAGATCAGCGTTTTCGGTTTAGGATATGTCGGATCGGTTTCGGCAGGCTGCCTGTCGGCCCTGGGGCACGAAGTGATCGGGGTAGACATCAACACCATGAAGGTAGAGATGATCAACGCCGGTGAGAGTCCGGTCATCGAGGCGGGCCTGCAGGAGAAGATCGCAGAGGCCGTGCAGAGAGGGAGACTCCGCGCCACCACGGATGCCGCCGAGGCCGTGGCGGCCAGCGATGTCTCGCTCATCTGTGTGGGCACACCTAGCAATCACAACGGCGACCTGGACCTGCGCTATGTGGAACGGGTGAGCCGCCAGATCGGCAGCGCCCTGGCCGACAAATCCGCTTACCATGTGGTTGTCGCCCGCAGCACCATGCTGCCCGGCAGTACGGCCTCTTCTGTGATCCCCGCGCTGGAAGAGACCTCGGGCAAACGGGCCGGAGAGGCATTCGGCGTGGTATACAACCCGGAATTCCTGCGCGAGGGGAATGCCGTGTTTGACTTCTTCCATCCTCCCTACACCATTATCGGCCGCCTTGACCACCGGGGAGCCGAGACCGCCGCGGCCCTGTACGAGGCCATCGATGCCCCCCTGTTGGTGACGCCGCTGGGTGTGGCCGAGATGATCAAATACGCCAACAACGCTTTTCACGCGCTCAAGGTGGCCTTCGCCAATGAGATCGGCAACATCTGCAAACGCCACGGCATCGACAGCCATGCAGTGATGGAAATCTTCTGCATGGATACCAAGCTCAACCTCTCGCCGTACTACCTCAAACCGGGCTATGCGTTTGGCGGCAGCTGCCTGCCCAAGGATCTGCGGGCGCTGCTCTATCACGCGCACCGCCTCGATCTCTCGGTACCGGTGCTGGAATCCATCTTGCCCAGCAATGCCTTGCAGATCAAACACGCGTTCGAGCTGATCCAGCGCGCTGGGAGCAAGAAGGTGGGGGTGTTGGGCTTCAGTTTCAAAGCCGGTACCGATGACCTGCGCGAAAGTCCGATGGTAGAACTGATCGAGATGCTCGTCGGCAAAGGCTATCAGGTGCGGCTGTATGACAAGAATGTATCCCTGGCCCGCCTCCACGGCGCCAACCGCGTCTACATCGAACGGGAGATCCCCCATATTGCCTCGCTCATGTGTAACAGCATGGAGGAAGTGCTGGCAACGAGTGACGTCATCGTCATCGGAACGGACGAGCCCGAGTTTGCAGGCGCTCTGGAGCGGCTGCGCGAGGGTCAGACGGTCATCGATCTCAAGCGCATCCGCAAGAATCTTGACGGGCTAGACGAGCGCTACCAGGGGATCTGCTGGTAGACGGCAGCGCGAGGCGGCCATGGAGGCTGCCTGCTAGTAGACGAAATCGTGCAGGTTGTAGGGCACACGCTTGGGACCGGCCGGCGGCATGGGCTGGGTGAGTCGGGCGCGGATGGCCCGTTCCTGGGCGCGGGCATCGTCCTCGTCCAGCATCTCGATGCCTTCGGCTTTTGCGATGTCGGCATAGGGCGCCGCCGGATCGGGCCGAAAGGGACTGAAGTAGATGATGTCTTCGCCGTCCAGGGG
>RFJM01000263.1 GCA_003694905.1 Caldilineae bacterium | reverse complement strand
CTCGTGCTCGGCGTCACCGGTAGCGGGATCGAGACCTCCGCCGCGTGGTCGCCTCGGAAGTCAGTCGTCTCCAGCGTCGCCACTACGCCGCTAGTCTTCTTCCACTTGCCGCAGTTCATCCCTGGTCTCCGTGCTCTCCGTCACGGCACGGTGCGGATTACAGTCACACGTGAATATCACCGGAGGAGGAGTAGTACCGCTCCACACCGACGGCGCGTAGATCGGAGCGCCACAGTGCGGGCATGTCGATACCTGTGCATAGCTCATTGCTCTGCCCTTCCTACTTCTCAGCTCTCTCTCGACCTCTTCGAGCACCTTGCCACTAAGTCGCACGACCAAGGTATCCTTGTCCACCTGTGCCGAGACATCGCACCCGAGACCAGCAACGATGTGCAGAGTCTCCGGCAGTCTCTCTCTCTTCCCATCGCCGCGCGTGTACACACACGCATCGACAAGGCTCACGAAACAGCGGTCGCTCATCTCCCTTCCTCACATGTCACAGCCCTTCTCTCGCTCATCGTTCGGCAACCGGTCGGGCGAGCCCGGGTAGCACGGCACCTCGCACGCCCTGGTGGCCGTGCCCCAGATCCCGCCGACCTCGACACATGCGCACGGGAGCATGGGGGCGACATTCGACCAGCTGGGCGAGACTCCGTACTGATTCCGAGCCCGCACCACCAGCCCGCTCCCGTCCTGCTCCACATCACACTGCGTCCCCGAGATCTTCGCGCAGCACACCCCTGCCTGGCACACATCGGCCGCCCTCAGGCCGCTCAGGCACGGCTTCCCGACCGATGCCACGGCGATCTCGTAGCTCTCCGCCCTATCCGCCGGGTCCCAGCACACTCGCACCCGGCCCTCGCATTCCGCCTTTCGCAGCTCGAACTCCTCGGGCGTCTGCCCCATGCCCATCGCCAGCAGCACCCCCAACGCCGCTATCGTCCTTCTCATCGCCCGTCGATCCTCCTCAGCACCCGCCGCCAGTTGTGCCGCACCACGTATGCCCTCGTCACCAGTAGCAGCACCACCGCCCCGACAGCCCACGCACTCTCCATCACAGTCCGGTAGGCAATCAGCAGCCACACCAGCCCCCACTGGAGAACGAACAGCCAGGTCAGGCCAAACTCTCTCGCAACCGGGTTCATCTCCTTCAGACCGACATGCAGCCCGAGCATCGTGGTGACCAGATCCGCACCGATCAGCATGGCCAGCAGGACGATTGCCAGCTCGTACAGAATCTCAGTCATCCCAACACCTCCTCTCCATGCTCCTTGTACATCTCGTCCATCAGATCGACGAGTGCCGCCAGCGAGTCCCTGAACATCTGCACCTTCTCCTTGGCCTCGGCACTCGTATCCTCCAACTCGTACAGAGTCCCCCCGTACAGATCGCCACTGTCCTCCACGATCCGCTTGATCCCCTTCAACCATAGGTACGTGTTCATGAAGCTCGTGAAGTACCTCAGCCCGCACCTTCTGCACCGGAAGGTCTTAGTATACTCCCACAGGTGCCGGGTCATGACGCACTGCGCATGCTTCTTCCAATCCACCTCACCGTAGTTCATCTCTTCGCCTCCTCTTCGCCCGCCGCTATCTTCCTCGTCGCTCTCGCCCAGCCGCTATCGTCCCACCGGCCGCTACCGCCGCGCCCGCCGCTATCGTCCCAGCCAGCCGCCGCCGCCACGCCGCGCCCGCGCCACGCCCGCGCCGCACGGTCCGCGCCGAGCCCCGGCCCGTCCCGCACCTATCCCGCCGTGCGCCACCAGCGGGGCTGGGCAGCGCCCGATGCGCCGCCCGCCCCGCCGTTACGCCGGGCCGGACCACCTGCCAGCCGCGCCGCCACCCGGTCACCTGGGTCGCTTCCGCGCCGTGAGCAGGATCCAGATTGCCAGCGCTACTACCGAAAAGGCCAGCTCGCATAGGTCGGCCCCAAGATCCAGCCCGTAGTCTCGGGAGCACTGATGTACCCCCGACCCGATCAGCCCGATGAGCAGCCCGGCTCCCCATTCACGCCACCCGCGCAGCATCACCAGCCCTGCTGACGTAGAATCCCTCAGCCTGACTCTCAGACTGGAATCCTACGATCCTGAGCCTGGGGACATCGTACCCATACTCCAGCTCCCCGATAGTGTGCACGATCATCCCCGCTGCGATCATTGCCGTTGCCGGGCTCATACTCGCCCCGCACGGCTCATTGATACCCTCCCCATCAAGAGAGAACTCCCGCCTGACCCAACGCTGCAGCGCCGCCTTTGCGGCACCGGCGGTCCTATACTTGGGGATGAGCCGGGCAAACTGATCCAGGATCTCATCTCGCTGCACCACGTACACCTGCGCCTGGCGCAGCCCAACCCTTGCATCAATCACATAGCGAAGAGGTTCGCTATACAGGTTGTCCAGATCGCCTTCGCAGTCCTGCCAGACGCTTGCCCATGCCCGGACAACGCCCCGATAGATGTCCCGCCGCGACTGCATGTTGTCCGTGCAGATGATCAGTCGTCGAAACGCCCTGCCGTCGAAGCCGCAGACAACATCCCGGCCGGTTCTCTCACCCGCGTTCGCACCATACGCATTGACCTGTGGATACCGCACGCCAGACCGCATGAGTATCCAGGACGCCGCCATCACCTTGGTCTTTCCGTAATCTGCCAGGCTGAACATCCCGGTCTCGACATTCTCCAGCTTCACAGTGTCACTGTCGAACACTGTGAAGTTTGGGAGCAGATGAGCGGCCGCCCTCAGGAAGCAACTCCCCACGGCACCAGCGCCCACAAGCACTGTCGGACCAAGCTCCTCTGGCGGCGGCAGCAGCCCTTCCTGCCGCATGCTTTGTGGCAGCACGCTACTCATTTGCCCAGTCTCCCAGCGGATCGACATTGTAGAACGGGCGTAGCCCGTTCCTTGTCAGATCCGCCTTGATCGCCTTTGGCCGTAGCAGCTGGACTGGCTTCAGCTTGCTGCTTATCTCTTGCTGAGCCCACCTCACGATGGACTCATCCAGCAGGCGAACAGCAAGCTTGTCCGTGAATGCGACTGGAAGACCGTACGGGAGCGGCGCGCCAACATGCGCACTGACCTCACCGCGCTTGTTGTGCACGGTGAAGTAGAACGGCGCGTCCGCGAGCCGCACCAACTCAGCCCAGCTCTCATAATCCGTCCCGCTCGGGGACACTCCCATCTCCACGTGAGAGTGCCCCTGGTAGCGCACCCTTTGAACCTCATCATCGGTCAGGTTATCTGGAAGGTCCAAGATACCGTCGACTGATGCGCCCGACACTTTCTGAGCGCACACCCAGATCCTCTCCACCTGGATCAGACCGTCCGACTCCCTGACGGTCCCGAACCACGTCACTTCCCGACTCCCAGCCTCGTGCACCAGGGCATCAATAGCCTGGCGCACGCGGCTGAGATCAAGGATCGGCCTTTCGACGGCACGTGCCGCTGCGGCCTTTCGCTGTCCTTTCGCCTTACCTCTGCGCTTGCCCATCTTGCCACCTCGCAAGCTCAGCACCCAAGCAGTCCCTGCAGAAGCAGGTACTGTCGGGGATATTCCAATCCGGCCTGGGGACAAGCGCCCGGCCGCAGACCTCGTACATGACGATAGCCAGGCGCCTTGCGACTGACACCCTCTTCGCCTTGCTTCTCCCGATCTCCTGGATCAAGCTCCCATCATGCAGATCAATACTGAACCTGCGGAGCTTCTCCCTGTAACTCCGCCCGGTCGCCTCTAGTGCTCGCTCCACTTCCAGGAGCACCGCACCGATGCGCCTTTCCTCAGATGCATTCTTGAGCATAATAGCAATGTCAGTTAGGTGGTACTCTTTCTGATCGCACTCCCACCACCTGTGCCCACTGCTGCGATACGGCACCACCCCACCGTCCTCGTGCCAGCAGTTTTTGTAGACTGACCTTAGCCAGGACTCTGGCTGGATGAAGGCTTGACCAGACGACGGAAGAAAGACTGCAACCTCTGCGGTTGCCACTGCGCTATCCAGAGCATCCGCCTGCCCGCTATTTATCGCAGCGCGAACAGGCTCCATGCCCCTTTCTAGGCACAGCTTCCCACTCCCAGATGCATATGGGTGTGGATAGGATCCCGACGGCCGCCTGTGCTCCGGCGGCCACGTCGTCGGCTGAATGAATACCGTCAGCCCGGGCACGACCATCCTGAAATCGTACCCAATTTCTATTTCTGCGCGCCGACCCATCCACCACGGGCCGACACGCCCCGGCGCGCAGTCCATGGGCTCCAGCCGGAGCCAGTCCCGCGTGCTCCAGGACAACTCCAGCCCGCCCTCGCCTTGCGTGACCGTGGTGCCGTCCGGAATCTTGACGCGCACCGTACCCATGCCCGCGTTCAGCGCGTCAATCTTCCGTAGCATTTGTGTGAGGAGCTGGTACTCCTCACTCCAGAATTGACGCGCCGTTCGCATTGTCTCATCAAAGCCGGTGTCGATTACAATCTCACCGGCTTCGTTATCGAAGGAAAAGCGGGGGGCCATATGACCCCCCGTTCCTCAGTGGCGCCCCCGGCCGTTCTTGTGGCCGGGGACCAGGGTGGCAACTTCGTCACCACTCTGGATGGTGTCGTTTGGCGTCACCGTCCGCGATCCGGCGGTACCCACCACTCGGGCGTTCCAGCTCTCGGGCAGAGACGCGCCCGACCGGCCGAACACCTGCGAGAACGTCTCCCCAGGCTGTGCGTCGACCTCTTGAACTCCCCGTCCCGGGATCCGGAGAATCATGTCACCCTCCGTGCCGCTCTCGGCCCTCGCGACCCGCCCCGGCCCCATTGCCGGGCTGGCGGGCGCCGCGCCGGGCGGCGCCGCTGGTCTCGCGGGCTGGTCTCGCGTGCGCCCCGCGAACGGCCGCGAACAGCCGCGAACACGCCCGGCCGGGCCCGAACAGCCGCGCACAAATGAGGAGCGCGCCGTGCGGCCGCGAACCGCCCCGAACGGCCCCGAATCGCTAACCCGTTGCAGCATATAGCCTTACGAGCCCGATTCGGGCGATTCGGGAAACCCCCGAATCGTGTAAGCCTAGCAGTGTCAGCGAGTTAGGCTGCTCGATTCGGGGATTCGGGGGTTCGTGTCCCGCAATAGGGGTTCATATTAGAGGGCTCAAAGAAGAAGAGTAGGATGTGGGATACTGCGGATTCGCGCGGATCAGTGCGGATTCGAGATTGGACTTGGTGCTAAGTGATTATGGATCAGACAATTAGAGACGATCTAGAGGTTATCGATGTGATAACACACCTCCCCCGTCCGACCGATATTATACATCGTTTCTTCATTCTGTCAAGGTGATTCTATCCCGAATTCTGTTCCCGAAGCGATTCCCCGAATTCCCGAATCGAGTAGGCTAAGTTGCTGACCCGATTAGGGATAGTCGATTCGGGCCGTTCCCGAATCGCCCGAATCGAGCCCGCAACCCCTGAGATATCAACAGCTTATCGATTCGGGGACATTCTGTCCTAGTTTCCGCTATCGGCCCGTGACGCGCCGCTATCTGCCGGGCAAGCGGGGCGAATAACTGCCAGTTAGGGCGCGCCGTTCGGGCCGACGATTCGGGCCGCGCGGTCGGGCCGATTGGCGCACGCCAGAACAGGGGCGAGCCGCAATGGTGCGGCACACGGAGGTGATGGATGATCCAGGTTCCCAGTAGTGTCGAGTGGGTAGTCAATGCATCACCAGGAAAGGCGGTGCTTGACTACGGAGACGGTGACCTGTCGGAGATTCCGGGGAGCGGGCGCTTTGAACTCCCCGGAATCATTGAGGATCTGGAGCGGAGTATCGGCGTTGTGCCCCAGGATCCGGGGCATGGCAAGGTTCTCTTGATTCTCCCGTCCCGTGCGATCCACGCCGCATACGTTCTGGCGTATGCGGCTTTCCGGCTCAGGACTCACGGGTTCTGGATCGCCACTACCGGCGACAAGGACCCCGTGTTCGTGTGGGATGCGGTGAGCGCTGCAATCGAGCAGCGCATAGAGCATGGGGAGGACCCCCATGCCTAAGATCGACTGGCGACCGACCATTGAAGGGGGCGCGATTATCGCGCCCCACTACGTCGGACAGTACCCAGCGCCCGTCATGCCAGTGGCGGCGCTGGAGTCTGACGGGCGCGTGTTCTTCGGGCTCACTGCGCCCGTCCCCAACACCCCTCTTGACGAGTCCGGGGCCTTTCGCGTCCCGGACGAAGCGGACCTAACCCGCGGTGACTGGTTCGTGATCGCCGCTGCCGCTCCAGTCGCAGTGGCGTACTTCGACAACGCCCCTGACGCGGACAGTGTCAGGGAAGCAGTGTTCCGAGTCGGGGACACTGTCCCTAGCGTCGTCGAAGATGCGCTAGAGAGGCTCGAAGACAGTCTCCGGCAGATGCTGGGCGCGCCGACAAACTAGCGCGCCGCCAGGGGCCGCTATCGGCCCGCTATCGGCCCGGAGAACGGGCGAAGGGTAGCGGGCCGGGCGGGCCGGGAAAATGGCGTAGCGGGCCGCCTGGAAAGCCTAGCGGCCCGCACGCCAGAACAGAAGCGCCGCCCGGCAACGGGCCGGGACGGCAGGAGGAAACGCAATGACCAAACTGTTGCCCAATGATCCTGGTAAGTATCCCATGCGGCTGAACGACAAGGTGGTCTTTGATGTTCAAGATTTTGGTGACGGTGGCTCGTTCGCCGTGGCCAGGATCCTTGACGAAAAGACTCTTCGCGTCCGCACCATCAATCTCAGCCGGGCCGCAACGGGGTTGGCTTCGGCTGTCGAGGTTCTCTCACTGATCGGCGCAGAACAGAACCTGAT
>RFJM01000262.1 GCA_003694905.1 Caldilineae bacterium | reverse complement strand
GCTCAGGGCTGGCGGCGACGCCAGGCTGGAATGCCTCTCCTGCAGGTTGCCCCCATCCTGAAATGCACCCGAGAATACTCTGGCCTTGGGCTGGACGCTGATTCTGTGCTAGAATGGGATACAACACTCGCCGGTCCGACGAGATAGCCTGCTAGCAGGCTGCAGAGATGACACAAACGACAGCCCGCCCTGAGTCAAAGCAGCTGGACAAGCTGCAATGGAATATGGTGCAGGTGGCGCAGACGGTGCCCCTGTTCAAGGCCCTCTCCGAAGACGAGTGGGTAGAGATAGCCCCTTTTCTGCATGGTCACTGTTATCCCAAGGACGCATATCTCTTCTTCCAGGGGGATCCGCCCGATTCCCTCTACATCATCTGGATGGGGCGGGTGAAGCTGGTGCGGCATACCGATCACGGTCGGGATGTGGTGATGGAGGTGTTGGGGCCGGGGCAGCTTATTGGTGAGATGGCGGTTTTCGACGGCAGACCCTATTCCATGACGGCCATGACACTTGAAGAGGTAGCCGTGGTCACCATCTCACGCCGCGACTTTTTCATGATGCTGGAGCGCTATCCCAAAGTCGCGCTGGGTGTGATCGCAGAACTCAGCCGTCGGCTGCGTCTCTCTTCGGAACTGGTACGGAGCCTGGCCGTGGATCGGGTGGAACAGCGTATTGCCCGTACCTTGCTGCGGCTTTCCAACCTGGCCGGCACCCCTTACCAGGACGAAGAGGGCGCGGTGCTCATCGACATGCCCCTGACCCGGCAAGATATTGCCGAAATGACGGGCACCACCGTCGAGACTGCTATTCGCGTAATGAGCCGTTTTCGCAAGCAGGGATTGATCTCCAGCGTCCGGGGCCGCGTGGTCATCCTGGACGCATCGGCGCTGGCCGGGGTGGCACGGAAAGTCTGAGGACCGGGTCGATGATCCAGATCGAGGCGCCTCTGGTTGAGCGCCGGATTGATGGGGCCATCCAGGAACTTCGTCTGCATGCGCCTGAACTGACAAAGCTGTTGCAGCCAGGACAGCCGGTCTTGATCCGAACGAGCTGGGGAATGTCGCCTTTCCTTAGGCGTACCTTCTATCCCGTCGCCCTCGCGGAGGATAGCTTCTTGATAAGGGTCCCGCCCAGCGGCGATCGCGGATTTGCCTGGTTGCGGATGGCGCCGATCGGGGCACGGCTGGACTGCATGGGGCCGGTAGGGCGCGGCTTCGCATTGCCGCAACACGTCCGTCGGGTCCTCTGCCTGGGAGAGGGAGAGTGGGCATGGGTTTTATTGCCTGTCATCGAACAGGCAGTGCGGGACCGGCTCAGCGTGACGCTGGCCGTTGAAGCTCGCCCGAGCCGTCACCCCATCCCTGCCAGGCGTCTCCCTCTGGCGGTGGAGTACCGCCTGTTCGGCACGGACCGCGGGCGGGGGAAGGAGGAACGACTCAGCGCCCGCTTCCCCGAGCTATTGCCCTGGGCCGATGTCGTCTTCGCGGCCGGCTCACCGGAATTCTACGCCGGCCTGCGCGACAGCATCGAGGTAGAGCGGGTGCACTTTGCGGCCGGGTTTGCACAGGTCCTGCACCCGGCGCACTTCTTCTGCGGCTTTGGCGCCTGTCAGGCCTGCGCCACCGACGTGGCCGGAGGACGCAGGCGCGTCTGCCTGCGGGGACCGGTTTTTGATCTTTTCGATTACTTTCGCTGACAGGGTGTTTGCGGCCGGGGCCATAGCTGCGGGGCAAATCGCTCACGGGGTCGTGCTTGGCGAGATAAACCGCTGTGTGTTACGATAGAAGAGCAGCACGCACGACCTCAAAACGTGCACACGGTGTTTGCTATCGCTCACAATCGCTCATGCCGTCTAGCCAGCACCCAGCGGCTGGGCTCAGAGCCAATTCAATTCGCTCATTGCAAGATCGAACCGACTCATGTCTTCAACCGGTGACCGCAGATCCACGTATCGACCGCGCTCTTGGTTCGAGCTCATGGAAAACGCCCGAGTCGCCTGGCGCCTCTTGCGCGATCGGCGGGTCAGCCCCTACCTGCGTTTCGGATTGCCGTTGGTAACCCTCCTCTATCTGTTGCTACCCATCGATATCATGCCCGATATCTTGCCCGGCCTGGGCCAGGTAGACGACCTGGCAGCCCTCTGGCTTGCCCTTTCCCTGTTGCTCAGCCTGGCACCGGCCGAGATCGTGCAGGAGCACCGGGAGGGTATCCGCAGGCGGGCTGCTTCTTCGACTCACGAGTCGGTCATCGACGGCCAGTACAAGGTGGTAGATTGATCATCTCTCATCCCATGTGGGAGGCTACATTATGGCAGATGCAGGACTACGTCCTTCCGAAGTCGCACAGCGCCTGGGTATATCTCCTGCGACACTGCGGCGCTGGTCCCAGCAGTTCGGCGAGTTTCTCTCCAATAACGCCAGTACCACCGGAACCGGCAATTCGGGCCGATCACACCGTCGCTATTCGGTGGAAGATGTGGTGGTCCTGGAGCGAATTCAGCAGATGTTGCAAAAGGGAATGACCTACGAAAGCGTGCGCGAGTACTTTTCCGTTTCTGGCGCCGTAGCGCCCTCCCAGGCCGCGGTGGCAGGGGAACCCGAATTCGACGGCGAGGACGAGACCCTGGAATTGGTACAGGCCGCGAGCGATCAGACCGCGCTGGCCGCGCCCTCGGATTCCGCTCAGAACATGCCCGATCTGGCACTCTTGATCGCCGATACGCTCACGAACCTGTCGGACAGCCAGCAGATTATCCTGAGCGGACAGCAAACCGAACGGCAACTGCTGGGCGTGGTCTTGCAGGACAACTTCAATCTTAAGGAGGAAAACCGCCGCTTGCGTGAGCGAATGGTGGAAACGGAGCGTCGTGTCTACGAGTTGCGACGCGAGCTGGACAAGGAGCGCCAGGAAGAGCGTGAGCGGATGCGCCAGATGGAATCCTATCTCTTCGAGCTGCAGCGCCGTCTGGATTCCCTATCCGAGCCGGTGAGCCAGCACGAGGCACCCGCGGCAGAGCAGACCTATGTGGACGAAAGTTACTACGCGGAGGAGCCGGCGATCGAGGAAGAGATGCAGCCCTACGAAACGCCCTGGCCCGAGGAACAGAGCCGGGAGGCGGAGCAGCCGGCGCGCCGCAAGCGCAGCTTCTGGGACTGGATCTTCGGCCGATATTAGACATGAAACTGGCCATCGTCCACGACTGGCTCAACCAGATCGGCGGCGCCGAGGATGTCTTGGTCGAACTGCACCGGCTTTATCCCCATGCGCCTATCTTCACCTCTATCTACGCGCCGGACAAGATGCCGGCGTTTATGCGTTCGTGGGACATTCGCACAAACTGGCTGGATCGCTTGCCGGGGATTCACGACCATCATCAACCCTACCTGCCCTTCTATCCCCTGGGGTTTGCGCAGACCGACCTGAGCGCATGCGACCTGGTGATCAGCAACAAGTCGGGTTTCTGTCATGGTGTGCACATCCGGCCCGGCACTCCCCACATTTGCTACTGTCTGACGCCGACGCGCTACGTATGGATGCCCGACGCCTACCTCGAGCGGGAAGGCCGGGGGCGCCTGCTGAGCCTGGGGCTGCGTCCACTCCTCGCCTGGCTGCGTCGCTGGGACTATGCCGCAGCGCAACGGGTCACCCACTTCGTCGCCATCTCCACCGCCATCCGCGACCGGATCCGGCGCTACTACCATCGCGATAGCCGGCTTATCTTCCCTCCGGTGGATACGGAACGCTTCCGGCCCAACGGCAAACGCCCCGAACCCTTTTTCTTTTCGCTCGGCCGGCTCATCCCCTACAAGCGCGTGGATCTGGCCGTGCGGGCCTGCAACAAACTGGGGGCCAAGCTGCTGGTGGCGGGCAGCGGCCGGGATCGGGCCGCGCTGGAGGCACTGGCCGGTCCCACCGTAGAGTTCCTGGGTCGCGTCTCGGACGCCGAGGCGGAAGACCTCATGGCCCGCTGCCAGGCCTTTCTCTTCCCCGGCCTGGAGGACTTCGGCATCACGCCCTTGCAGGCGCAGGCCGCCGGCCGTCCTGTCATCGCCTACGGGGCCGGAGGCGCTCTGGACACCGTCATCCCCGGCGTGACCGGCGAGCTATTCTATGAGCAGACGGTGGACGCGCTGGCAGATGTTATCGCCCGGTTTGACCCGGACCGCTACGACCCGGCTGCCTGCCGTGCCAATGCCCGGCGGTTCAGCATCCCTCGCTTTCATCGGGAATTCAGCACCCTGGTCGAGGATGTGTTGGCCGGCCGCGAACCCCCCTCGCTCTACCTACGCTGACAACCCGCCTGCATTCTGGTCGAGACTGCCGGTGCGCGTCCGCCCTCAACGCGCCGACTCGAGTCCGGGCAGATAGCGACGCAGCCGTCCCAAAGGCAGCGCTCCCCATACCGCCTCCATGTCTTCCGCCCGGTGGGCCCCGGTGGCCAACAACCCCAGCCCGTAGACGGCAAAAGCCAGTACAATCGCCAGCAACAGGCTGAAGGGCCCCACCAGGATGAAGGTGCCCGCCATCAAGCCTCCTGCCAGCGTCTGTCGCCAGAGCACTTCCAGCCACGGGATGGGTGCCAGGTGCTTGCGAATGGCATAATAGAAGGGGAAGAAGAGGGCAAACTCGGAGAGAATGGTGGTCACCGCCGCAGCCGGCATGCCGTACCGGGGTATCAGGAGCAGGTTGCCGACAACGTTGAAGACCACGCCGAAGACAAAGGCCTTGGTCAGGAAGTGCTGCTCGCCAATGGAGATGAGCACGTAGTGCGTCACCGAATTCATCCAGCCAACGGGAATGCTGAGGATGAGGAGTTGCAGGGCCAGCACCGCACCTGGAAGATAGTCCTCGCCGCCGAGAATGAGGATGAGTGGCTTGGCCGTGAAGAAGACGAAGACCATGATGGGGATGGCCATGGCCGTCAGCAGACGCAGTGCCAGGCGGTGTGTGCGCGCCAGCGTATCAGGCGTATCGGCGGCAAACCGAGACATAACCGGGAATACCGCCAGCGTGAAATAGCTGGGAATGACGTTGAGCCCATCGATGTACTTGTACGCTGCAGAATAGAGCCCCACGCCGAAAGCACCCACGACCGGCGTCAGGATCAGGATGTCGATCCGCCAGAAGATGGTCGCCAGCAGATGGTTGATCATGAGGGGATAGCTCTCGCCCAACATCCACTTCTGCAGAGGCCAGTTGACGTGCAGCCGGGGTCGCACCAGGCGCCGCCGCAACAGCAGGTAAAGCCAAGCTGTCTGCACCGTGTTCATCAACAGGCTCACCGCGGCCAGACCGACGAATCCCCAGCCGACGAGGAGCACCAGCGCGCCCAACGCCACCTTCGACCAGGCAATGGCCGAAGCCACCCCCGCCGGATATTCCATCTGCTCGTAGGCGTTAAACACAGCCGAAAGCGCGTCGCTGACGTTGGCAAACAGCAACGCCACGGCAAAGATGGCGATGGCCCACACCGTCTGATCCCACAGCGCAGGCTCGATCTGGTGACTGTATGTGGAGTAGACCCACACCACCACGGCCAGTGCCGGCAGCGACAAGAGCCACAACCCGAATCGCAAGACCAGGACATTGCCGAGGAACTCTCCGGCCGTGAGCTCGTCCCGTTTCTTGGCGACCTCGCGAGTGAGGAGCGTCCCCAGGCCGAAGCGAACCAGGATCTCGGACAGGCTGTATATGGAGACCGCGAAAGTGTAGGCCCCCTCGCCGGCAGGATTGAGGATACGAAGCCGGAGCAGGGCAAACGCGTAGTCGATAAACTTGTTCACCAGCGACATGGCCATCGGCACCAGAGAATTCTTGGCCACGCGACGAATCTCCGCGCCCTCGCCTTCGCTCTCATGGTACCAGCGGCCCCAGGCCCACCAACCCACCAGCAGGAACAACAGCATGATGGAGAGGAAACTGGCATAGACTCCCAACTTGAAGGACAGAGGTGTGTAGTGGAAACGAACGACATACCAGCCAGGCTTGGCAATATAGACCGCCCGGAAGTTGCCGTTGGCCCGATACACGGCTAGCTCGGCCTCCTGCACCTGATCCGAGGCGGCCGCAGGTAGGGGCCGGATGAAGGCGCGCCAGCCGGGGAAGTAGGCGTCGGTCAGCACCAGCCAGCCCGGAGCATCGGTATCCACCTCCACTTCCACGTCGTTCAGGTCATAACGCCGCACACGGACATTGCGCCGCTGCCCGAACACCGGCTCCGGCAGTGGCTCGGCACTTTCCACAGCCACTGTCTGTCGCAGGTCCAGGCCCCGGATCCTCTGCCAGGGATCGTCGGACGCCACCGGCACCGCCTCGGGGACCAGGAACGCGCGCGGCAACGCGCGCTGGTTCTCATAGATACGTACCTCGCCGTCGTACACCAGCCTGTAACCGTCATTGGGTATAGACTGAGTGGTTACGACATAGCGCACCCCAAGCAGATGGAACAGGGGATCGTCAAGGGCGGCGTAGTTGGGCGTGTAGATAGGCGCAATGCGGTTGTAGAGCAAGTCACCCTGCGTCTGCAATTGCGACATGTAGGCCACATACTGCCGCGGGATGATGGAGTCGTAACCCCGCACATCCTGGAGCCAGTGATACATGCCAAGATTGGCATTGTAGGTCTTCTGCTCCGCAGGGTCCTGAAGGGTGGTGAAGCGCCAGGGCTGGTCGGGCGTCTCATGCTGCTGGAGCCAGGCAACGGCCGGGGGCCGGAACTCCAGCAAGTCGGCATCGACGGCCGGATTGAAGCCCACGCCGATGAGCCAGAGATCCAGGGTCAGCAGCAGCAGCGCCGTAGCCTGCCATACGCGCAGTCCCACCGACCAGGTATAGCCGGCATCCTCGCGGGCCCGGCGTTCGGCCAGAGCGCTGACCGGGCCGATGAGACGGTGCTGCCCCAGCGGTGAAAGGGCCAGGAGCAGGACGGCTCCCGAGCCCAGCAGCATGAACCCGAACTGCAGCAGACGCCCGGCCTCGTAGCTCCAGAGCAAGGCCCCGTCGGCGAACACCGCCTGAGCCAGATCGGAACTGTCGATGATTCGCTCTCCCAGGGCGATGAAGGGGCCGGGCAGAAAGCGGCTGAGCAGCAACAAGACCAGGACGATAGCGCCCCCGCCCGACAGCATCCACCCGGCCAGCCGCGCCGAATCGGGGAAGGTGAGTCTGGGGAAGCGCCGGCGTCCGCCCAACCGCCCTTCGTGGCCGCCCTCGAAAGCCAGTTGCAACCGTTCGAAACCGAAGCCGGCCAGCACAGACATGGACAGGGTGAAAGGGAAGACCCAGCGAAAAGCGGAATGAAGCTGGCGATACCCGGGCAAACCGTAGAAGAGCAGAGCGTACAGGGGTGTGCCGAAGGCAAAGGCCAGCGAGAGCAGGGCCAGCAGCGCAAAGCCGACCACGTAGAACCGGCCGGTGGGCGGACGTACCCAACCGGGTTTGTCCGGCGGCTGACGCACAGCACTCCCGCGCAGGCGCCCGACCACATCGAACACCGCGGCTACGGCAAACACCAGGGTGAGAATGCCCAGGTAGTTGGCACCCTCGACGTAGTTCTTCACCCCCCAGAAAATGGTACGCGTCTCTTCGCCAAAGGCGTTGGGCCAGCTCAAGTAGCGCTCGCCGCTCCACCAGTCGCGAATGACGTGGTGAGCAGGATTGCCGAATATGTCCGGCAGGATAAAAGTCAGCACCTGCCTGCTCGGCCAGGCCCAGTTCACCACCTGCTGGTAGCTGGCGGAACCCTCGCGGAAATTCTGGGTGACAAGTTCATACAAGGGGATGAGCTGAATCGCCCCCACCATCACGCCCGTAACGGCCATAAAGACCAGCCACCCTGCGATCCGCAACAGAGGGCGCCACACGCCCAGCCGCCGCCAGACACCGAACAGCCGCCACAGGCTGTACATGGCCGAGACGAGCAACACATAGTAGGTGATCTCGATGTGCCCCGCCAAGATCTGCACCCCCAGCACCAGCGCCCCCGCGCAGATATAGGCCACCGGCACGAAAGGCGCGTTGCCCTTTTCCTCCTGTTTGCGCACCACCATCTCGATAAGCGCCAACACCAAAGGCAGCCAGGCCGCGCCCGCGATCATCATGGGGAACACCACGGAGCTGACGAAAAACCCGGAGAACATGTAGGCCACTGCGGCCAGCAGCGCGCCGGCGCGTCCCACGCGCAAGACGCGCGCAAAGATGTAGAGGTTCATCCCCGCCAGAGCCAGCGTCAGCCAGGTGAAAACCCCGTAGGCCCTGTCCAACGGCAACACGTAGTAGACCAGGCTGAGGGGATAGAGGGCCGAGTGCTGACCCGCGGCCAGGAATGGCGTGCCCGTAAAAATGTATGGATTCCACAGAGGGAACTGCCGTGTGGATATGGCCCGGCGGATGAGCTGCTTCCAGGGGTAGTTCTCCAGCACCAGATCGGACAGCAGGGCGTTGTGGGGGATGTCCACGCCTTGCTCGTCGGCATAGCTCAGCCACGGTTCGTACTGGTAGATGTTGTCCGCGGGCAGCAGGGTCTTGTCGCCGAAGACCACGGGCCCAAACCAGAGCAGGGGGAGCAGAAGCAGCAAGAGCAGCGCCAGCAGATCGCGGCGCAGCTCGGGCCAGGTCACGTTCATGACGGGGGATCAGTTGACGACGGCCACCAGGGGGTGGTTGTCCTTTGCCCGCAGATGACGGTAGCGCCAGCGGATCTCGAAGGTGCGCAGAGCAGCCTCGAGTTTGACCGGTACCGACATTTTCGAGCGTCCGATGCGCCTGTCTTCAAAGTAGATGGGCACCTCGACAATGCGCAGACCCGAACGTTCGCTCACATACGCCATCTCCACCTGGAACACGTAGCCGTTGGAGAAGATAGCGTCGAGGTCGATGCTTTCCAGTGCCTGCCGGCTCCACACCTTGAACCCCGCCGTTGCATCCCGCACATGGAGCCCCAGGATAAGTCGGGTGTAAACGGCATTAGCCCGCCAGCTCAGGAACCTGCGCCACCAGCTCCACTGTTCGTCCAGGCGCCCGCCCTTCACGTAGCGGGAACCCACGACCACATCGGCCTGGTGGAGAAGGGGGAGGAATTGGGGGATGTAATGGGGGGAGTGAGAGAAGTCGGCATCCATTTGTACGATGGCATCGGCCTCCATGCGTAGAGCCTGCCGAAAGCCCTCGACGTACGAACGCCCGAGCCCGCGCGGGCCCTGGCGATGGATGACGAAAAACCGGCCGCGATAGCGCGCGGCCAGCTGGTCGGCTATTTCTGCGGTCCCATCCGTAGAGGCGTCGTCGACGACGAGAATCGAGAGGTCTTCCAGGCCCAAAGCCAGCAGTTCCGCGGTGATCGCCGCCAGATTGTCGGCCTCGTTGAACGTAGGGATAACAACAACAATTTTAATAGATTCGGTTTCGCTGGTTTGCTCGACAGGAATGGTCACGGTGCAGCTACCACCAGGAAGCAGGTGCCGGTTTTCAGTGGCGTCGGCGCGGTCCAGGCCGCTACCGGACCGAAAATCAGACCGGCCGGATGGGCAAAGAGAACAGGCACCGCGCCCGAGCGCGGTGCTGGAATCATGCGAGAGGGTGGCCTCCTGACACAAGCGTGACGCTGCATTATAGCCTGTGCGGGCCCAAGGGTCAAAGGAGGAGCAACGCCGGGTGTGTTTCAATTGGGGGGCAGCTGGGGGTGGCGGCGTTCCCTCGGAAAAGCCGCGGCCATACCCAACCGGACAACCACGCACTGTTTCAGGT
>RFJM01000261.1 GCA_003694905.1 Caldilineae bacterium | reverse complement strand
GCAGAAGCTTTGAAAAGTACTGGTGGCCTTCTTCTCGTGGCCAGTTGAGGTTCATGAAGGGGTCTCGTTGTCCTGCGTCTTCTTGGAAGAGAGCGTAGTTGAGTTCCACGATGATCGGTACATCCTTTTCATCAGCTCGCCTGATCGTAATGCCTGCCTGGTCCATTCGTGATCTCCTTGGCACTGTTCCGCCAGCTAACACCCTTTTCTACGGCATGATCTCATAGCCGCCGTCGACGATGATAGTCTGTCCGACGATGCCGGCTGCCGCCTCGGAACAGAGAAATAGGGCCACCGCAGCGATCTCCTCGGGGGTGACGAAACGGCCGATAGGAGTGCGCTCCCGTGCGGCCGCTATATGCGCTTGCCAGTCGGGAAAATGCGCGAGCGCGTCGGTCAGTACGATGCCCGGAGAAATGACGTTACAGGTGATGCCGCAGGGTGCGAGTTCGACGGCGAAATAGCGGATCAGGGTCTCAATGGCGGCCTTGCTCACGCCGACCACACCATAGTTGGGCAAAGCGCGCCGCGAACCCATGGAGGAGATGCCGATGATCCGACCCCATCCCTTCTCCTTCATGTAAGGGGCAACAGCTTTGACACCGTGGAAAATAGAACGCGCGTTGATATCAACCGTCCAGTCCCACTCCCGGTCGTCCTGCTCCAGCAGGGGCCTGGGCACGCCCGAAGCAGCATTGCCGATGAAGATATCCACGCCTCCGAAGTGGTCCATGGCTTCTTGCACCAGATGCTCGACCATTTCCTTGCGACCTACATGGGCCTTGACGACCAGAGCACGGCCGCCCGCCTCTTCGACGGCAGCCGCGGTTTGCTCGGCCGGCGCCCTGTTGCGGAAGTAGTTCACAACCACATTGGCGCCCTGACCGGCCAGGGCCACGGCGATGGCACTGCCGATCCCGCGGCCCGACCCGGTGATCACCGCGGTCTTGCCTTTCAGATCCGGGGTAACGTGTGCAGGCATAAGCGAGTTGGGGAGAGGAGCAGATGTTCGCTGGGACGGGGAAACCACGGCCGGGGGACATAGAAGAGCGGGGAACGGCCTCCTGCCCTCTATATCCCCGGCCTGGTAGCAAGCCCCGATTGTTTCTGGAATGGTTCCTGCTGCCGCGCTGTCCGCCCTGGTTCAGTCGCCGACAAGGGCGCGCAGGAAAAAGAGGAGATTGGCAGGTCGTTCGGCCAGGCGGCGCATGAAGTAAGGATACCACGAATGGCCGTAGGGGACATAGATGCGCATACGCTGCCCCGCGGCGACCAATCGGCGCTGCTCGTTGCGGCGGATGCCGTAGAGGAACTGGAGCTCCCACGAGTCGGGTGCCAGCCCCTCCCGCAGGGCATGGGCGATGACGGCGTTGTAGACTACGTCGTCGTGGGATCCCAGAGCCAGTCTGGCATGACGGGCTCGGGCGTCCGCGCTCAGCATCATCCGGCACAGGTCCGCGAGCTCCTCCTGGATCTTACGGCGTTCTTGCCAGGCGATACTGGCGGGCTCGTCGTACGCGCCCTTGACCAGGCGGATATCGGCGATGCCTTCCTCGATCAAGGCCGCCAGGTCGTTTCGGGTCCGAAAGAGGTAGGCTTGCAGCACGGTTCCGACGTTATCGAACTCGCGGCGCAGCTGGCGATACAGGTCGAGCGTGGTATCGACCAACGCCGACTCTTCCATATCGATTCTTACAAACCGGCGTCGTTCCCGAGCGCGGGCCACGATCTCGCGCATGTTCTCGAGACAAAAAGCCGTGTCGACATGCAAGCCCATGGCCGAGAGCTTGAGGGAAATGCCTGCCTGCAGATCGTGCCGGGCGAGTTCATCAAGCAGGGTCAGATATTCCCCGGCGTTTGCACGCGCGGCTTCGCGCTCCGTGACGTGCTCGCCCAAAAAATCCACGGTGGCCAGGAGCCCGGCCTGGTTCAGCGCCCGAATCACCGACAGTGCCTCATCCCGCTCTTCCCCTGCTACAAAGCGTCGGGCCATCCTTCGCGCAGGTGGAAAACCGGTGACAAACCGTTGCATCGCACCACTATGTGAGAGTGCTATGAAGCTGTGTCGCAACATGGGATTTCCTCGCAAGGCAGTGAAGCGAAAAAGAGTTGCAGGGAAAGTATAGCAGGACGGATGTGCGGGCACCCAATTTCGGCCGGCTCCCCGGCCGATCTGCTCCAGGCGGTGGCGGCGCAGAATAGGGCAGGTCGCTCCGCCTAAACGGGCCGATTTGCCCATATTCCCCCGCGGCACCTCTCCGCGGCCGAAGGCCCGCCGAAACCGCCGGTGGTTCGCAGCCGGCATGCAGGTGCGAGCAGCTACTGCCCCGCTTCGAACATCGTCACGCGCCAGAGCCAGTCGCCATCGACCACCTCCGGGTTGCGAAAGGAGATGACGCGCGGAAAGCCCCACTCGGTATCGTACTCCACTTTCACATAGCGGCGAGTCGGCGCGGAAAGAGCCTCGCGCGCTTTGGCGAACAGCCCCGGCACCGTGAAATCGCGGGCATCGAAATCGTACACCTTGCACTTACCCCCTTCGGCCGGCGCCGGCAGGCAGCGCGCCTCACTGTCTGCCACCTCTCCATCCCGCACCGTGATAAGATGATATTGCGCATGCCAGACGCTCAGAACCTCCAGCACCTCGATGCGATAGTCCGATACCTGCTGCGCCCGCCAGCGTTGCTCGGCCCGAGCCAATTCGCCGCCGCCCGGCGAGAGAACACATCCCACCGGCCACGCGGCCAGCAGGAGAGACAGGGCAAGCAGCAAGCTCTTGCGCATGCTGTTCGTTGGAAACTGGCGGGATGCCGGGCAGCAGCGGCGGGAGTTTGCACTGCTGCCCGGGGCAAGTCAGACTTTCTGCACCTTCACGGCGCAGACCTTGTATTCCGGGATCTTGGCCTGGGGATCCACCGCAGGATTGGTGAGGAAGTTGGCCGCGGCTTCGGCAAAGTGGAAGGTTGTGAAGATCAGTCCGGGTTCAACTCGGTCGGTCACCTGCGCTTTGGCAATGATCTCCCCGCGCCGCGAGGCTACCTTGATCAGTCCGCCGTCACCGATCTGGGCTCGTTCCGCATCCTTGGGATGGATCTGCACCAGGGCTTCGGGATACATGGCCTCCAACCCGCGGGCGCGATGTGTCATCTCGCCCCCATGCCAGTGGTAGATGACCCGACCGGTTGTCAGGATCAGGGGGTATTCTTCGTCGGGCAGCTCGTCTGGCGGCACATGATCCACCGCAGCGAAACGCCCTTTGCCCCGGCTGAATTTG
>RFJM01000260.1 GCA_003694905.1 Caldilineae bacterium | reverse complement strand
TTTCTATAGGTGTCAGACCCTGCGGCAGGATGCGACCGAACCAGTTGACCGGTTCTTGCGCAGCATCGAGAATCCAGACCCGCTGTTGGCCCGGCAGGACCACGCCGTACACTCCCCCGACCCCTGCCGCCGCGGCCGTCGCACCCACCATGCCGATATGCTCACTCCCCACGCGTCCCAGCCAGCGCGGCGCGCATCCCTGCGCGCGGCACTCCGGCGGTAGCAGCTTGAGCATCCGGCCCGTGTGAGCATCGATGAGCAGTACGCTGCCCGCAGCCGACAGGGGATCGGTGAGGTCCCATACCAGGGCTGCCGGCGCGTGTACCAGCTCTGCCCGAACAACTCGGCTGAACCCGGACTCCGCACCGTTCCCGGCCACCGCCGTCACAGCAAAACGCGAGGTTGTGGTCAGCGGCAGGGTCACCGTAGTGGTCGTGATGCCCGCACTCGCCAGCGAGAAGGGGTAGTAGGCGGGCCATATACCCCGGTAGACATTGTAGGCGGCGGCGCTCGGAGATGACTGCCAGCTAAGCCGCACCCTGTCTCCCTGCGTGTGGGCCGTAAGACCGGCAGGGGCAGGGGGCAGCAGGGGATCGGGCGCGACCAGATGGGTATGTAGGGTGAGGGTGACGGCCTCTTCCCCCCGCCAGGCTACCTTGTTCAACTCGGTGATGGGCAGCCAGCGGTAGGTCTCCTGGCCCGCGTGGCGCAGTTGCACCAGCAACTGTCCGTTGCGCCCCACCACATCAATGTGCCCGAAAGGATTGGGGCGCAACGTATGACCGGTAGCAGTGGTCAGTGTGGGCGTCACCGGCCGATTGGGTAGCAGGAAATACCCCCTGTCATCGCTGGTTCCCGATGCCACCGGCTTTTCGCGCACCACATTCCACCGTGTTTGGTAGATGCGCACGTCCACCCCCGACAGCGGCGCACCCCGTTTATCCAGTACCTGCAGCCACACCTGCTGCGGCAGGTCGAACAGATACTCGCCGAAGTAGCCGCGGCGATAACCGCTGTTCTGGGCCAGGGCCAGCGCCGTGTGCTCACTGAAGTAGATCGGGCCCTGCGGACTGAAGTCGCCGCCCATCAGGCCCGGACGAGTCCAGTAGAACCCCGACAGTAGAGGCAGACCCTCGATATCGAGAACATGATTACCGGCGCCGGGCGACACATTGAGCTGGTACAGGTCGATCACGCCGAGCTGGTGCGCCAGTTCGTGAATCAACCCCCAGTCGATGGTCCCCGCCATCCGTGCCGCGTAATTCTGAGCGGATTCCCGCGCTTCGTCCTGTGGCGTGGCGCGATAGTCCCTCTCCGGCCGAAATGTCCAACGGCCGTCGAAGTCCAGACTGCTGCTGACGATGTCGCCACCCACCGCTGTCGTCACGGAGATGACATCGACCCGCACCCGGTCGGGCAAGCCCCCGGGGAGGGTCGGGTAGGTGGCCTGGGCCAGGCGCTCGTTCAACTGCGCGACCTGGGCCTGTAGCCAGTCGGCAAAAGAGTAGGTGCCCACCAGATTCTGTTGCCCGGCAAACGCCTCGACAAACAGGGGATGCACCAGGATTTCGAGATAATAGGCATCGGTGCGATGGGCGAGTCTGTTGTTGTCCAGCGAGACTTCTTCACCCGCCGGGGCCAGGCCCAGGCTGACGGTGTGCACCCCCGACTGCCAGAGCCACCCCAGCGTGAGATCGCGCTCCTGCGCGGGGGCCAGGCTCGGCAACACACCTGTCAGAACTGCGGCACCGTCGATCGTCCAGGTATAGGCCGCGGCCGATGTGGTCAGCACACCCTGATTGACCACGCGGGCGGTAAAGGTCACCGGCTCGCCTGCGGCAGGCATCCGTCTGTCATCCGCGGTTCCGGGACATAGCTCCGGCACATTCCGACTGTAGTCAAGGCAGTAACGTGGGTAGCGAGGCCGGCGTGAAATGAAGTGGATACTCAGATCGCCCCGTCCGGCTGCCGGTTGAGACGGAGGTCGAGCGTGCGCCGGTGGCAAAGCCAGCATACCGGCCCCGAGCAAAAGAGTCACCAGGACCAGGGCCGGCAGGCAGCGTCGCCAGTGCAACACAGGTCTCCCGAATTCAGCGTTTGATCACCACTTTGGTACCGATCTCCGCCCACTCCCACAGCTCTTTCATCGGCCCGTCCTTGAGCATGACACAGCCGTAGGTTGCAGGCGTACCTACCAATCCCCCCCAGATCTTCCGGCCCGTATCGGCTTTCCAGGGCAACCCGTGGAAGCCGTTCTCCACAGGACCGGCCCAGTAGATGCCCAACCAGTATGGCATCCAGATATTCCAGGTGGAGCCGAAGGCTTTGCGCAGCTTACTCTGCACGCGGAAGGTGCCCGTCTTGGTGGCGTTGTTCATCCCCGTCGAGCACTTCCAGACATTCAGCAATGTCTCGCCTTCGTAGCGGTAGCAGCGCTGCTCGGAAATATCCACCACGATCTTCTTGGGCCCGCGCGGCTTTTTTTGCGCGTTGCTCTTGTTGCCCTGCGTTCCGGGTACCACCAGCTTTTGCCCGACGCGAATGAAGGAGGCGTTGTTCAGGTGGTTCAGCCGTGCCAGAGTCGTCACGGTGGTGCCATACAGCCGGGCAATGCCGGAGAGCGTCTCGCCTTCCTTCACGATATGCGTGGAGGTCTTGCCCACGACGGCCGATTGAGAGGGAATCTTGAGCACCTGGCCTGGGAAGATGACGGTACTGCGCAGGCGGTTGGCTTTCTGAATAGCGGCGACGGTCACACCGTAGCGCTGCGCGATGCGCGAGAGGGTCTCCCCCCGCTGCACGACGTGCACTCCGCCACTCTTGTCCGCTTGCTGAGTCGAGGGGCGCACCACCAGCGGCTGGCCGGCGTAGATCCGGTTCGGGTCCCGCAGGTTGTTCAGGCGCATCAAGGCCTTGACGGTTGTATTATAACGGGCTGCGATCTGGGCCAGCGTCTCTCCCTTCTGGACGCGGTGGATGAGAGGCCCCGCCGCCTCGGCCGGGGTCGGCCACAACACCAGAATGGCGACGAGAAGGATGAAAAGACCAGCGAGACGATAGCGATATTGGCGGCTCATAGGCGTTGACATCCGGCTGTGAGCGAAGGGGGAGAAAAGGAAACGATTCTATTATACACGATATGTAAAGCCTTTGTGTAAGAACGGGAACAGTGTAGGAAAAGCCTGCAGCGGTGCTGCCCGCTCGTACTGTACGCCAGATCCTGACCTGAGCCTCCCCTTTTCTCCGGCCACATCATTGCTGGCGAGCCGGGCGGCGGATTCGGGCCACGGCGTTCTCCGGGGACGCCGACTTCGGACGA